>JAGDCW010000075.1 GCA_017958305.1 Bacteroidales bacterium
GCCAGGTCCATCTCAAGCCCGGTGGCCCGGAGCAGTCCCAGGGCAAACAGCAGGAAGGAGAGACCGAACAGGAAATCGCCGAAATAACGGTGCTTGCCGGCCTGTATCAGGATGATGCCTATCAGGAATGTGGCCCAGACCACGTTGGTGATGTTGAAGGAAAAGCCCGCCGACATGATCCAGGCGGACAGTGTGGTGCCGATGTTGGCACCCATGATGACAGAGATGGCTTGCGAAAGTGTCAACAGGGCGGCGTTGACGAAGGAGACTGTCATGACGGTCGTCGCTGCGGACGACTGAACGGCTACGGTGACCAGGGCGCCCGTCGCCACGCCGGTGAAACGGTTGGTCGTCATCGCGCCGAGCAGATGACGCAATTGCGGGCCGGCCATTTTCTGCAGGGCCTCGCTCATGACTTTCATGCCATAGATCAACAGGGCGATGGACCCCAGCAGTTTCAAAGCAATCAGCATATGTTGTTCTGTTAAGTTCCGATCTTAGCGGTCTGCACAAAGGTACAAAAAAAATTTGTACAAAATCCCGTGTTGACATACTTTTGTTTCCATCAAAACCATCCTCGGAGACTAACATCATGAGATTGAGACATCATATATGGCCTACCCTGGCAATTTTGTCGGCCATCGGCCTGCTCGATGCCTGCCATCGCACGACGGAAACACCCGGAGAAGGGCCCGCCGGCGCCGACTCGTCCGCTTTCCTGGACGACAGCGGCCAACTCTACAACGCCACCTTCGACGACTGGTGCCGGATAGACAAGGTGTGGTATGCCTATGCCGCCGACACGACGGAAGGCTGCCGCATCTGGGGTTCCGGCAACAACGGCACCATCACCCTGGGCGAGAACAACGTCACCCCCGAAAGGGAATTTCTGGCCGTCACGGGGGATGGCAAGGCGGCCGCCAAGCTGGAGACCCGCTTTGTCGGGCTCCTGGGCATCGGCAAACTCGCCGCCGGCAGCCTGTTCACCGGACGCTACCTGCGCACGGTCGGCACCTCGGGCGCCGAACTGTCCTGGGGACTGCCCTACAGCCACCGGCCCCGTTCCCTGCAGGGCTACTGCTGCTACCGCTCGAACCCCATCGACCGCAGCGACAAGGCGCACAACTACCTGAAAGGCCAGCCCGACACGGCGACGCTCCAGGTGGTGCTGGCCGATTGGGACACGCCCTTCATTGTCAGGAGCGACAAGGGCGTCAAGATCGACCCGGAGGGAGATCCGGCCATCATCGGCCATGCCATGCTCGAGATTGCCCAGACCGGTGACGGGTATGTCGCCTTCGACCTGGCCATCGACTACAGGAGCGATCGGCAGCCGCGCTACCTGGTCATAGCGGCCTCCTCGAGCAAGTACGGCGACTATTTCACGGGCGGCACGGGCGCCACGCTGTGGATCGACGAGTTCCGCCTGTGCTACTGAGGCAGGATTCCACCTTCGAAAAAAATCTTTTTGGATACTGGTTTTAAAAGTGTATTTTTGCCTCTGAGTTTCATCAACCACGTTTTTTCAAACCACCTATTTATACTAAGCGCTATGGTTAAAAAAGCTATTTTCCTTGCATTGACAGCCGTCCTGCTGTGCAGCTGCGGCACCTCCCGCACGGTCCACTACCTGGATCAGGACGAAGCAATGATCACTTTCATGGCTCCCGGTTCCGAAAGAGTCAGAGTCCTGATCGACAACCAGCTCTACGACCGCAGAACCGTCAAGGTCAACAAGTACTATAACAATCCCGGTTTCAAGCGTACCGCCAAGACCACCGTCAACGTAGGCCCCGGCGTGCATGATGTCCGGGTTTACAACAACAACGGCAATGCCATCTACCAGGAAGGTGTGATGATCATCAACAACGAAAACAAGACGGTGAACATCTACAACCAGCAGCAGTCCAACGATCCCCGTCCCGGCGGCTATGCCAACCCGCAGACAGGCACCCAGTACCAAAGCGGCGGCAGGTCCTCCGGCAACCAGTCTTCGGGCCAGGTGAACGATGTCCGCGGCGCTTCTTCGACGACCAGTTCGAGGGCTACGACCACCACCGGATCGAGCAGCCGGGCCACCGGCAGCAATCCTCCCGCCACACAGTCCCAGTCCCAGCCTGCCCAGCAGAAAGCCGGCACGGCCGCCACTTCGACCGGTACTTCTTCGCGTGCCAGCACCACCACGGGTTCGACCACTTCCACGGGATCGACTTCGGGCACTTCTTCGCGTGCTTCTTCCACCACAAGCAGCAGCACGGGCAGCACCTCGTCGCGTGCCACTTCCACCACGGGCAGCAGCACCTCGTCGCGGGCTACCAGCACCGGCACCTCGACCAGCAGCTCGAGCAGCAACGGCACTTCGTCGCGGGCTACCACCTCGTCCTCTTCGAGCACTTCGTCGCGTGCCACGAGCACAACAGGCAGCAGCACAAGCAGCACTTCGGGCAGTTCTTCCCGCGCCACCACGGGCAACTCCACTTCAGGCAGCGGCCGTTCGAGCAGCAGCACCCAGACCGCCACGGAGAGCACCCGCCGGGCCAGCAGCACAACGTCCACGAGCCAGGAAAACAACACCTCTTCCCAGCAGCGTGGCACCACCTCGACAGGCAGAGGCAACTGATCCCTTTGCGTCACCTCCCTACAGGCCGTTCACCCCATCGTGGACGGCCTGTTTTTTTATTCCCGGGAATACTTGTCCGACAAGAGGGAATGCACTACCTTTGCAGCCCGAAAAACTATCCTGTCACAAACAATGAAAAGCATCTACAAACCTTCTCTTTTTCAGATCATTAAAAAGAAGAAATACAACAAGGAGACCTTGTTGAAAGACCTCACCGCCGGACTGATTGTAGGCATTTTGGCCCTGCCGCTGGCCATCGCGTTCGGCATTGCCAGCGGAGTCACCCCGCAACAAGGCCTGATCACGGCCATCATTGCCGGTCTGCTCATCTCCCTGCTCGGCGGCACGCGCTTTCTCATCGGCGGCCCCACCGGCGCCTTTATCATCATCATTGCCGGCATCATCGGCCAATACGGCATGACCGGCCTGACCATCGCCACCATCATGGCCGGTGTCATCCTCATTGTCATGGGGCTGTGCCGGCTGGGCATCGTATTCAAGTTCATGCCCTATCCCATCGTCGTGGGCTTCACTTCGGGCATCGCCCTCACCCTGCTCACCACCCAGGTGAAGGATTTCCTGGGCATGGACATCGAAGTCCCCAGCGGTTTCGTGGCGCAATGGGGCTGCTACCTGACCCACCTGTCGGCCATCAACTGGGTGGAACTCACCGCCAGCCTGACGGCCCTGCTGATCCTCATTTTCTGGACCAAAGTCACCAAGAAGATCCCCGGCTCGCTCGTCGCCCTCATTGTCTGCACGCTGGGCAGCGTGTTGCTCGACCGCTTTGCCGGCATCCAGCTGGCCACCATCGGCAGCAAGTTCCCCGAAATGGGCGGCGGCATGAGCCTGCCCCGGCCCGAACTGCCCATCGTCAGTTTTGAGACGCTGCGCACACTGATCACCCCGGCCTTCACCATCGCCCTGCTGGCCGCCATCGAATCGCTGCTGGCCGCCACTGTCACCGACGGTGTCACCGGCCATCACCACGACTCCAACTCCGAGCTCATCGGCGAAGGCGTGGCCAACATCGTCGCCCCGCTGTTCGGCGGCATCCCGGCCACCGGCGCCATCGCCCGTACCATGGCCAACATCAACAACGGCGGCAAATCGCCTGTCGCAGGCATCGTCCACGCCCTCACCCTGCTGCTCATCTACCTGTTTCTGATGCCCTATGCCGTCTATGTGCCGCTCAGCTGCCTGGCGGCCATCCTGGTGATGGTGGCCTACAACATGAGTGAATGGCGCACCTTCCGCTACCTGCTCAAGGGCGACAGACAGAGTGTGGCCGTCCTGCTGGTCACCTTCTTCCTGACGGTGGTCTTCGATCTGACCGTGGCCATCGAATTTGGCGTGCTGCTGGCCGTCATCCTGTTCGTGACCCGCGTCATGCAGACCTCGGGCATCGAAGTGCTGGACGCCGACAAAGTGGCCGCCAGCGAGAACTTGGAGCCCGGTCCCGACGACACCGAGTTCCTGGACATTCCCCAGGGGGTCGAAGTCTATGAGATCAACGGCCCGTTCTTCTTCGGCCTGGCCAGCAAATTCGAGGAGTTCGAGGCCCGCTACAAGAAGGGCAGCAAAGTCCGCATCATCCGCATGCGCAAAGTGCCCTTCATCGACGCCACCGGGGTGAACAACCTGCGCAACCTCTGCGAGCGCACCAGCCGGCGCGGCATCCGCATCATCCTCTCGGGCGTACAGCCCGATGTGCGCCAGACCCTGCACCAGTACGGCCTGGACGAAATCATCGGCGAAGAGTACATCCTGCCGCACATCACCCCGGCCCTGGCCAAAGCCCGGGAAATAGTGGAAAATCCCCAACAATAGGGATACCCGGCATTTGCATTTGACCGCGTTTTGGCGTACCTTGCGGTCCAAACGGACATTGTCATGAGCGCCATCCACGAACATCGTCACGAGCCTTGCCAAGAGGGCTTCGGGCACGAACATCATCATCACCGCCACGAGCACGGCGAGGGGCATGGACACCACCACGAGCACGGCGAGGAGCATGAACACCCTCATCACGAGCACCATCACGAGCACCATCACGAGCACCATCATGAGCATCATCATGAGCACCACCATCATCACGAGGAAGAAGGCGGTGTCAGGGGGACGGTCGTCAAGATCGTGACCGCCGCGGTGCTGCTGGTCGCCGCGCGCCTGGTCGAGGAATTTGCCGGCCTCAGCCCTTGGCAACTGCTCCTGGTCTATCTGGTACCCTATTTCACAGTGGGCTGGGAAACGCTGCACGAGGCAGCCGAAGGACTGGCCCGGGGAGAGGCGCTCGACGAACATTTCCTGATGAGCATCGCCACCCTTGGCGCCCTGGCCATCGGCTTTTTGCCCGGTGCCGAGCCGCAGTTGGCCGAAGCCGTCTTCGTGATGCTGTTCTACCAGATCGGAGAGCTGTTCGAAAGCATCGCCGAGGATAAAAGCCGCCGCTCCATCGCCCACCTGACGGCCTTGCGCCCCGACATCGCCCATCTGGTGCGGGAGGGCGTCGTCGAGGACGTCCGCCCGGAAAAGGTCCTTGTCGGCGACATTGTCCAGGTACGGCCCGGGGAGCGCATTCCGCTCGACGGCACAGTGACAGAGGGCGACTCCAGCCTGGACACCGCCGCGCTGACGGGCGAAAGCCTGCCACGAGGCATCCACCCGGGCGAAGAAGTCTTTTCGGGCTGCATCAACCTGAGCGGGGTGCTTCATATCAAAGTGGGCAAACCCTTCGGGGCCTCCACCGTGATGAAGATCCTGGATCTGGTCGAGCACGCCGCCACCAAAAAATCACAGAGCGAGCGCTTCATCACCCGTTTTGCACGCATCTACACCCCTGCAGTGGTGGTGGCCGCCCTGCTGCTGGTGCTCATCCCGGTGTTTCTGGGCGGCAGTCTGGCCGTATGGGGCTACCGGGCCCTGCTCTTTCTGGTAGTGTCCTGTCCCTGCGCCCTGGTCATTTCCGTCCCGCTGGCCTTCTTCGGCGGCATCGGCGGGGCCTCCCGCGAGGGCATCCTCGTCAAAGGAGGCAACTGGCTCGAAGTGCTGGCCCGCACCGGCACGGTGGTCTTCGACAAGACCGGCACACTGACCCAAGGGGTGTTTGAAGTGACGGCCGTCCATCCCGAAAAAATCGACGAGCAGGAATTGCTCCACCTGGCGGCCCATGTGGAACGCTACAGCGCCCATCCCATCGCCATTTCCCTGAAAAATGCCTACCCCGGCGAGCAGGACGATTGCCACGTGAGCCAGGTGGAAGACCTGGCCGGACAGGGGATCCGTGCCCAGGTAAACGGCCAGACGGTCTGCGTGGGCAACACCCGCCTGATGGAGAGCATCGGAGCCGACTGGCATCCTTGCGAGAAGAGCGGCACCATCGTCCATGTGGCCATCGACGGGCAGTATGCCGGCCACATCGTCATTTCCGACCGCATCAAAGAAGATGCTGCACAGGCTGTGGAAGGCCTGCGACAAGCGGGTGTCGGACGCACGGTCATGCTCACGGGCGACAACAGCCAGACAGCCCGCACCGTGGCCGAGTCGCTGGGTCTGGACGAGTTTCATGCCGGCTTGTTGCCCGCCGACAAAGTTCACCTGCTTGAAAAACTGGTCCGCAAGGAAAAGGGCCGCCGCGCGGTGGCTTTCGTCGGCGACGGCATCAACGACGCCCCGGTGCTGGCCCGCGCCGACCTGGGCATCGCCATGGGCGGACTGGGACAGGATGCCGCCATCGAGGCAGCC
>JAGDCW010000076.1 GCA_017958305.1 Bacteroidales bacterium
GATACTTTTCGTCCTCTTTTGATGGCGACATGAAAAGCCTGTGGCATGGAAGTTGTAAGCTGATGAATGTTCCATGCTGACCAAAGGCATAGAATGCCATCTGGAACAATGGTATTGATGTCAATCATGTTGCCACTGAGTTGGTCTATATTGGCATACACACCACGACGGACCTGTATAAGCTCTCCTTGCTTGGCACTCTCCAGCATCTTATAGTAAGCTGTTCTCCCTTGCTTTTTTACAGAGGCGGAAGAAAGATATGTATTCCGTTCTTTCATATTCTTATCTTTGAAAATCGGTACAAAGATACTACAAATATTTTTAATTGTAGTAGTTTTGTACGGATTTTGTTCTTTTAATGGCAAATTCTTATGTTTATTAAGATGTTCCGAATACAAAATCAAGGTATCAAGTAATGATATTTTTATTACTTTTGCAACAAAAAAGTTTCATTATAACAATTCAAAATGATAAAAAGGTTATAGCAATATAACCTTTCTGAGTACATTCTGCATGCTATTTCTGTCAGAATTCACAAATATTGCGAAGATGGAGATAAATTTCTATAATAATTGGAGTATTCTATAGTTTTGCTATATAATCGAGAGATTCTTTCAAACATTATACATATCACTTTCCCACGCAGAATCTACTTCCCGATGCAGAACTTGGAGAAGATGTTGCCGAGGACTTCGTCGGTGGTGATGTCGCCGGTGATGAGGCCAAGGTAGTAGAGGCACTGGCGCAGGTCTTGGGCCAGCAGGTCGCCCGACAGGCCGTCGTCCATGCCCTGGAGCACCCGGCGGATGGCCGTGAGGCCTTGGCACAGGGCCTCGTAGTGGCGCAGGTTGGTGACAATCACTTCGCTTTGGGAGACCTGGGGCAGACGGGCTGCCTGGACCAGCACTTGCTGCAGGGCGTCGATGTGCCAGCCCTCTTTGGCCGAAATAACCAGCGACAAGGTGTCGGCGGGCAAGTTGTCGGGCAGCTGAGGCAGGGAGAAGCCCTCGGGGCAGAGGTCGGCCTTGTTGAAGAGCAGCACCAGCGTTTTGCCCGGGCAGCGCGGCAGGATCTGCGGCGCCAGCGTCTGCAGCTGTTCCAAGCTGTGGGTCGCATCCAGCAGCCAAAGCACAATGGCGGCCTGATCGATTTTGTCCAGGCTGCGTCCGATGCCCAGCAGCTCGATGCGGTCGTCGGTGTGGCGCAGGCCGGCCGTGTCGATGAAGCGGAAGGTGATGCCTTGCACATTGACGGTGTCTTCGATGCTGTCGCGGGTGGTGCCGGGGATCTCGGAAACGATGGCACGCTCTTCGTGGAGCAGGGCATTGAGCAGGGTCGATTTGCCGGCATTGGTCTGTCCGACGATGGCCACAGGCACACCGCTTTTCAGGGCATTGCCCAGTCGGAAGGAATCGGCCAGCCGGGCGATGGCCTGCTCTATCTCTTTGGCCAAAGCCTTGAGCTGGTCGCGGTCGGCAAACTCCACGTCTTCGTGGTCGGCGAAATCCAGTTCCAGCTCGAGCAATGAGACCATGTTGAGCAGCTTTTCGCGCAGGCGTTTCAGGTCGTTGGAAAAACCGCCGCGCATCTGCTGCATGGCCACCCGGTGCATGGCCGCCGATGAGGAGGCGATCAGATCGGCCACGGCTTCGGCCTGGCTCAGATCCATTTTGCCGTGCAGGAAGGCCCGTTCGGTGAATTCGCCGGGACGGGCCGGCCGGCAGCCATGGGCGATGAGCAGTTGCAGCACTTTCTGCAAGATATAGTCGCTGCCGTGGCAGCTGATTTCGGTGGCATCCTCGCCCGTGTAGGAATGGGGCGCCCTGAAAACGGAGACCAGCACCTCGTCGATGGTTTCATCGCCGTCGACAAGGCGGCCGAAAGCCAGGGTATAAGCCTTTTGGTCTGCGAGATTGCGGCCGGATGGCCCGGGAGAGGAAGCGGCCGTTCCGGCGTGGCAGGCCGGCCTGAAGATGGCCCCGGTGGCCGCCAATGCCTGGGGACCGCTCACACGAATCAGCCCCAGCGCCCCACCGGGAGCGGTGGCCACGGCGCAGATGGTGTCGTCGGGCAGCGAGCGGGGAGGGATGGTGTCGGAACCGTTTTTCATTGGTGGCTTGAAAAAAAACTATTCAACTTCAGAAGCAGACTGGGAGGCAGACCCGGAAGCAGACTGGGAGGCTGACTGGGAAGCAGACCCGGAAGCGGAATCCGTTTCAGGATCACCCCCGGAAGCAGACTCTGAAGCAGCTTCATCGGTTTTCGGGGCGGGCGCTGCCGGCTGGCGATAGAGTTCCTTGGCCATCAGGGCCACGATTTTCTCCAGGAAGTTCTTGTCGGTGTTGTTGAAAGCCTTGAGGCGGTCGCTGTCGATGTCGAGCACGGCTTTCACTTCTTCACCGGCCATGACAGGCACGACGATTTCCGAACGCGACAGCGCACTGCAGGCAATGTGTCCGGGGAACAGCTCCACATCGGGCACCACCAGCGTCTCGCGTTTCTGCCAGGCCGTGCCGCAGACCCCCTTGCCATATTTGATGGAAGAGCAGGCCACGTGCCCCTGGAAGGGGCCCAGCACCAGTTGGCCGTCGCGGACCAGGTAGAATCCCACCCAGAAGAATCCGAACACCTCACGCAGCGCGGCCACCGTATTGGCCATGACGGCGATCTCGTCGGTCTGGCCGGCGATGAGCGGCTGGTATTGCTCCGTGAACATGTAGTAGCGGTCGCCCCGGGTCAGGGCGTGCTTGATCTGGAAATTGGGGTCGCGCCTGAAAAAATGGTAGCTCTGTTTGAAGAACTGGCGTACGCCCACTACGGCCACAAGGAGTCCGACCAGGCAGACGGCGGCCCCCAGCGCGTCCTGCGACGACCAGATGAACATCGCCACACCGACGGCCAGCACCGCCAGGCCGATGAGCAAAAACAACGAGAGTCTTCTGAGTTTGACGGGATGTGCCATGAGAACAAGGGTTTGTCAGATTCTTTCCAAAGCCATGCGGATCAAGTCGTCCAGGGACTGGCGATAGTTGGTGTCGGCATCCTTGGCGAAGCGGTTGGCGATGACCATGCAGACGGTGGTGGCCCGGTGGCCCAGGATCTTGCCCAGGCCGGCGATGGCCGAACCCTCCATCTCCAGGTTGGTGATGCGCAGGCCTTGGTATTCGAACGAGCGCAGTTTCTCATTCTGCATCGGATCGGCCAGCGGCACGCGAAGCTCGCGGCCCTGCGGTCCGTAGAAACCGTTGGCCGTGACGGTGATGCCCCGGAGCATTTCCCGGCCGGCGATGCGGGTCGATAGTTCGCTGTCGGCCTCCACGGCATAGAACAGGGGAGAGCAGGTGTGACCTGTCCAGCCCAGGTGCTTGAGCAGCGCCTGTTCCAGTGCCAGGTCGCAACATTTGTCGCGGCCTTGGTAGAAATTGAGCAAGGCATCCAGGCCCACGAACTTGGCCGAGCAGACAAAGGTGCCGACCGGCGTGTCGGGCTGCAGTCCGCCGCAAGTGCCGATCCGGACGATTTCCAGGCTGCGCAGCTGCTTTCTGACCCGGCGGGTCTCGAAATCGATGTTGGCCAGGGCGTCCAGTTCGTTGAGCACTATGTCGATGTTGTCACAACCGATGCCAGTCGAAATGACGGTGATGCGCTTGCCCTGGAAGCTGCCGGTCATGGCATGGAACTCCCGGTTTCGCACATCGCACTCGCGGCTTTCAAAATGATCGGCCACCACAGACACCCGGTCGGGGTCGCCGACCAGGATCACCTTGCCGGCCAACTGGTCGGGACGCAGGTGCAGGTGGAAAACACTGCCGTCGTCGTTGATGAGTAGCTCGGAGGCAGGAAAAAACTCGGCCATGGGGATTATTTTTTGGAGTTGCCCGAAGGCTTGGAAATAGCGTCGCGCATGTTGGTGTCCGCTTCGATATTCTTCATTTTGTAATAGTCCATGATGCCCAGATTGCCGTTGCGGAAGGCTTCGGCCATGGCCTTGGGCACTTCGGCCTCGGCTTCGATCACTTTGGCGCGGGCTTCCTGGGCCTTGGCCTTCATCTCCTGTTCAAGGGCGACAGCCATGGCGCGGCGTTCCTCGGCCTTGGCCTGGGCGATGTTCTTGTCGGCCTGGGCCTGGTCCATCTGCAGGACGGCACCGATGTTCTTGCCGATGTCGATGTCGGCGATGTCGATGGACAGGATCTCAAAGGCAGTGCCGGCATCCAGTCCTTTGCGCAAAACCAGTTTGGAAATGGAATCGGGGTTTTCCAGCACCTGTTTGTGGCTCTCCGACGAACCGATCGACGAGACGATGCCTTCGCCCACACGGGCCAGGACGGTGTCTTCGCCGGCGCCGCCGACCAGCTGCTTGATGCTGGCACGCACCGTGACACGGGCCTTGGCGATGAGCTGGATGCCATCCTTGGCCACGGCGGCCACGGGAGGCGTGTCGATGACCTTGGGATTGACCGACATCTGGACAGCCTCGAACACGTCGCGACCGGCCAGGTCGATGGCGGTGGCCATCTGGAACGACAGGTCGATGTTGGCCTTGGACGCGGAGACCAGTGCGTGGACCACCTTTTCGACATGTCCGCCGGCCAGGTAGTGGGCTTCCAGTTCGTCGCGGCGCAGGTCTTTCAGGCCGGCTTTGTGCCCTTCGATGAGGGCGTTTCCGATGATCGTGGGCGGAATCTTACGGATGCGCATCAGGAAGAGCTGCACCAGGGAGATGTTGACCCCCGAGACCCGGGCCGACAGCCACAGGAAGAAGGGCACGTAGTAGAAAAACAGGATCAGCAGGATGATCGCTGCTGCCGCAATGGCCAGGGCGACGCCGAAGCTCATGACAATGGCTAGATTCATCATAGTGTTGAAGTATTAACGGTTGATAATTGCTTGACGGTGATGTGGAACTTGTCCACGGCGCAGACCTCGATGGGGACACCTTCGTCGATCATCTGGTTCTCGGCACGGGCCTCGTAGGTCTTTCCATCGATCAGGACCTTGCCCATGGGAGCCAGCCGGGAGAGGCAGACCCCCTGGTCGCCGGGATGCACCTGCTGTTCCTGCCCGGAATCGACCGTGGCGTCGATGGTGGAACGGAGCGACATCCGATCCAGCGCCTTGGAGCGGAAAAACCACCAGGCGCAGAGCGCAGTGGCCACCAAAGCCGCCATCAGGGTGACGGTGCCGGCCGTGGCCCCGATCTTGACATAGGCCAGCACGACGGCGGCGGCAAAGCAGATCAGGCCGCCGATGGAAGCCAGGGATATGCCCGGCAGGAAAAACAGTTCGAGCAGGATGAAGACAATGCCCAGCACTACCAGCGAGACGATGACGGCGATATTCATAGGTCCTATAGTTTTTCGAGCTCGAGGGCTCTGATTTGGTTCTCTTTTTCGCGCAGATCCTGCTGCAGGCCCCAGTATTCCCCCTCCATGGCCTCTATGAGCCGGGCCAGGCGCTGCCGCTGTTGCGGATTGGCCTGCTGGTAGTCGGCACGCGACTGTTCCAGCTGGCGCGACAGGGCCTCGAAGCGGTTTTCCACTTCCTTGTAGCGGCCATACAGCTGTCGCGCTTCAGGGCTTTTGAACTCCGCCTCACTGTGATAGACCAGGTCGTCGCGGACAAGGAAAGCCTCCTCATGGTCGTTCAGCACGGGCTCGGAGACCACAGGGGCGAAACTGTTGGCGGCCTTTTCGTAGGCCGTTTGCAGCGCGAGGCGGACAGAATCGGCGTTCAAGCCGTTCCAGGTATCGGCGATGGACCGGATCTCGGCCAGACGGACGAGCGTTTCCCGGTTTTTGCCTTGCACGGGCCGCCTCACCTCGTTGGGCAGGAACACATAGATGATGACCGAATCGGGCGCTTGCCGGCGGTCGGACACCAAATAGCCGCGGCCCAGCTGCTCATCGACGAGGTAGAGGTAGTCGTTGGCCATCGAGTTGAAGGGCAGGGGCAGGGGCTCGGGACTGAAATAGCCCTCCGTGACCGGGTTGTAGCGGCTCACATACAAGTCGTAGCCGCCGATCGACTGATGCCCGTCCGATGCGAAATACAAGGTCACCCCGTCGCTCATCAGGTAGGGGTTGCACTCGTTGCCCTCCTGGTTGAGGCTGGCCCCGACCGGTTTCTTCTCCCAGCCGCCCGGGATCCTGTGGTAGGCCATCAGGTCGAGACCGTCGATCCCGGCCGAGTCGGAGGCGATGATGCGGTCGCCCTTCTCGTTGGCGTAAACAAAGGCCTGCATACAGTCGCGCGCTTGCAGGCCGAGCCCGTCTCCACGGCCGATGGCGCCGCAGGCGGGATGCAGCGGCAGGTGACGGGACACTTCGTTTTTGTGGACGATCACACTGTCGATGAAAACCACCTCCTCGACCGATTGCAGCATCTGTCCGATTTTACGGCTTTGCCGGAGCATACGGGCGATCTCGGCCGTATGGAGGCCGGTGCCGTAGAGCAGGTAACGGTCGATGTATTGCTGGCAACCCTGGGCATCGTAGGCTGCCAGGGCGCAGTCGGCCAGCAGGTAGGCGGCCTCTTTGATGCGCCCCTTGTCGCCCTTTTGCAGGTAGGGCACGGCGGCCGCCTTTTCGCCCCCGTGGTAGAGGCAAAGCCCGTACCAGTAGTTCAGGGCGGCATCCTTGGGCTTCTTTTTCAGCTCTTTCGCGAAAACGGGACGGGAAGTTTCGTAGTCACCGGCCAGCAACAGCTCGCGGGCCTCGCTCAGGGTTTGGGCGAGCAGGCCGCAAGAAAGGCAAAGGCAACAGATCAGCGCCGGAATCTTTTTCATAGCTGCATGGGTGACTACCAACTTGCAAAAATACATATTAATTTTGTTCCCGAAAACAGCATATCCATCGTATGGCAAAATACACGGAGGAATCCAGGCTCCTGTACCGCCTTCGGACCAAAATCAGAAAGGCGGTGCGCGATTACCGGCTCATCGGCGACGGCGACCATTTGCTCATCGGCCTGTCCGGAGGCAAGGATTCGCTGGCCCTGGTCGAACTGCTGGGGGCCATGTCGCGGGTTTGGAGGCCCCGCTTCACCGTGACGGCCCTGCACGTGGTCATGGACAACATCCCCTATGCGGCCGATTTGGCCTTTCTTGAAAGCCATTGCCGGCAGGCCGGCGTGGAACTCCTGGTGAGGCACGCCGCCTTCGACGCCTCGACAGACCAGCGCAAGTCGCCCTGCTTCCTGTGTTCGTGGAACCGTCGCAAGCTGTTGTTCGAGACGGCCCAGGCCCTGGGCTGCCAGAAGATAGTGCTGGGACACCACCGCGACGATTTTCTCGAGACCCTGCTCATGAACATGTTTTTCCAGGGCAGCGTCCAGGCCATGGCCCCCAGCCTGCAGATGGACAAGTTCCCCCTGCAGATCATCCGGCCGCTGTGCCTGGTCTCCGAATCGGAGCTGCAGACGCTGGCCCGCCTGCGAAACTACCCGCCCCAGCTGAAAAACTGCCCCTACGAGCACGATTCCAACCGGACGGCCGTCCGGCAGATGCTGGAGGAAATGGAAGGACGTTTCCCGGGAACCAAGGACAGTCTGTGGGCCTCGATGCAGCACATCTATCCGCAATACCTGCCCGGCTTGCCCTCCCCGGCCGAAGACTGATTCCAGTCGCAATCCTTGTAGAAGGCTAATTCTGCCCGCGGTCGACAAACCTGAGCTGCAAACTCAGCTGCCGGCCCTGTTCGTCGATCAGTGTGAGCCGGTGCCAGCCGGGCTCGGGCGCCACCCCCATCTGGTGCAGTTGGCGGGTCGATCCCAGAAAACAGTCGTCCAAATGCCAGTACAGGGTGGTTCCGGGCTGGCTGTGGGCAGCCTCGAAGACGACCATTTTCCGCTGCCCGTCAAAATCGACGGGAATATAAATCTCGGACAGGTTCTTGGGCGAAACGATTTCCATCTGCTGCCGGTCATCATCCTCACAACCCGGCATCATGGGCGGCAGGCTGCGGTATTCGGGATGGCGTTTGCGGTAGTACCACTCCATGGCCGGCGGCAGCACAAAGCAGGAATCGTGGCGCATTTCCGACACGGGATAGCAGTCGGCCCGGACCTGGTATCTCCCGTCGGCAGACAGGTGGACAATGCGGTGATAGGGGCAGATGCCGGTCCTTTCCCCCTTGGCGGGAATGGGCTGCATCTCGCGGTGCGGGCAGCAGGCGGAAGCCTTGTAGCCGCTCTCGGGGCAGATTTCCGCATAGGTGAGTTCTTCCAAAGGCTCCTGGAACCACTCGTTGTCGGCCGGCAAGAGTTCGACGAGGTCGAAAAGCAGGGGGGCGGCGGCCTTGATGCCCGTCAGGTCGGGGCGGCCTTCCCCGTCGGCATTGCCCACCCAGACGGCGACGACATAGCGGGGGTTGAGCCCCACGGCCCAGGCGTCGCGGAAACCGAAACTGGTGCCGGTCTTCCACGCCAGCGGACGGGCCGAGTTGTAGTATTGCCAGCCGGCCCGGTCTTCGGGACGGGTCAGTTGGCGCATGGCTTCCACGGTAAACCAGCAGGCGGCGGCCGAGAACGGGACGCCCGCCTCATAGTCGGCCTGCCCATAGTGGTTCAGCCGGCGTGCCATGGCGGCATAGCAGGCGGCCAGCTCTTCCAGGCGGCACTCCCCTCCGCCCAGGATGAGCGACAGCCCGTAGTGGGCGGCCGATTGCCGGAATGTGGTGAAACCGCAGGCTTTCAGCACATCCAGAAAACGGGCCTGGCCGTATTGCTGCAACATTTCGACGGCGGGCACATTCAACGAGCGGCTCAAGGCCTGGTCGGCCGGCACCGCCCCGCTGTAGCTGTGGTCGAAGTTTTGGGGCATGTAGCCGGTGTAGTTGATCGGGGTGTCGCGGATGAGCGTCCGGGGCAGGATCTCCCCTTCGTTGAGCATGGCGGCGTAGAGGAGGGGCTTGAGGATGCTGCCCGTGCTCCGCCGGGCCCGGATCATATCGACCTGGCCGCCGTTTTCCTTCAGGCCCGGGGTGTTGCCGATATAGAGCAGCGGTGAGCCGCTTTCGACATCGACGATGAGCGCCGCCAGGTTGCGGATGCCTTGCTCCGAGAGTCTGCTGTGGTGCCGCAGGGCCACTTGGACGCCCTCGCGCTGCAGTTCATAATGCAAGGAGGTCTGCACCTGCCGGCCGGGTTGTTCGCGGTGGATGCGGTCGGTCCAGTGCACCGCCGTTTCGGGCAAGGGCAGGGGCCGCTCGGGCATGGGTTCCAGCAGGGCCAGCCGGTAGTCGGTGTCATCCATCTTCCCATGCCGGTGCAGGGCGGCGAGCAGGCGGTCGCGCTTGTCTTTGAGCAGGCGGTCGCGCCGGCCGGGATAGAGCAGCGAAGGCGCGTTGGGCAGCACGGCCAGGGTGGCGGCCTCGGCCCAGGACAGGTCTTCGGGGCTGCAGTGGAAATAGCGCCACGACGCCGCCTCCAGTCCGACCACGTTGCTGCCGAAGGGCGCGTGGGCGGCATAGAGCGCCAGGATTTCGCGCTTGTTCTTGAGCCTTTCCAACTTGAGGGCCATGAAGGTCTCCAGGAACTTTTCCCCCACATTGCGCGGCTGTTGGCCGCGCGACAGGCGGGCCACCTGCATCGTCAGGGTGCTGCCCCCGCTCAGGTTGCGCCCATGGCGGATGTTGCGAACCAGGGCTTTGCCCATGGCCACAGGATTCACCCCCGGATGGTAGCGAAACCAGCGGTCTTCGTATTGGATCAGGGCCTGTACGTATTTGTCGGGCAGCGGCCGCCCCGAAGGCGGGAAGCGCCATTGCCCGTCGGGAGCGATACGGGCCCCGAGCAGTTCTTGCTCCGAAGAGAAAACCACCGTGCTGGCAGGCTGCCGGAACCGGACATCCGGAATCAGCAGAAACAGCAGGATGAGCAGCGCAAGAACTGTCCAGAAAGCCCGTTTCATGGCTCTTTATCTGACAACCTGGACCTTTTGTCCTCCCTTGCGGGCATAGAAACGATCCCGGTGATAGAGCGACTCGCAAGTGACGGGACTCATGACAAACTCACCGCAGTAGGCGGCATTGAGCTTGACTTTGAAGCTGCGGCTTTCGCCTCCCTTCAGGTCGAAGTAGGTGTAGATGCGGTCGTCGCGGACATCCCGGTAGTCGAAGTTCTTGTCGTCCGCATTCTCACGGACAATCTCCCAACCCGCCGGGAAGAGC
>JAGDCW010000077.1 GCA_017958305.1 Bacteroidales bacterium
TCGGCTGTCTCCCTGCAGGATTGGTCCATTTCCGACCATGCCGGCAAACCGGCCAAGTCGGATTTCCCGGAAGTGGAAATTCCGGCCGGTGGCTATCTGGTAATCTTCGCTTCTGGCAAAGACCGGCGCGAGGTGCCCGGCGAACTGCACACTTCGTTCAGCTTGTCGGGCTCGGGCGAGTACCTGGGCCTGATACGCCCAGACGGCTCTGTGGCCAGTTCCTATGCTCCTTCCTATCCGGCCCAGCAGACCGACATCTCTTACGGGCTGTATCTGGGGCAGGCTACTTTCATGGGCCAACCCACGCCAGGTGCAGCCAACGAACTGGGAACCCTCATCCTTCCTCCTGAAATCAGTGTTAAAGGCGGCTTCAAGACCGAGGCTTTCTCGGTGCAACTCAGCGTGGCCGATCCCAGCCTTCGTATCTACTACACCTTGAACGGCGATCGCCCCACAGTGGCCAACGCCCAGCGTTACGACGGCCCCATCCGCATCACGACCACTACGCCGCTGAGTGCAGTGAGCGTCAGTGCAACAGAAGATACGCTCACCTCGGCGGTTGTGACGCAGACCTACATCTTCTTGAAGGATGTCTATCGGCAGCCTGACAATCCGCAGGGCTATCCCGAATATTGGAGCTACAACAGCCGGGAGAATCCGGCCGACTATGCCATGGATCCCGAGATCTGCGAGGCAGCCGAATACAAGGACCTGATGGACTCCGCTATGTTGTCGCTGCCCACCGTATGCATTGTGACCAATCCCGATCATATCTTCTTCCATTCGACTGATCCCGAGACAGGCGGTATCTACATCAACTCGACCAAGAGCGGTGACGAGTGGGAACGTCCCGCCTCGGTCGAGTGGTACGATCCCAAGTCGGGAGAGTCCTTCCAGATCAACTGCGGACTGCGCCTGCACGGCGGCAACAGCCGCAAGCCGGGCAATTCGGGCAAGCACTCCTTCCGTATCTCCTTTCGTTCGAAATACGGTGCCTCAAAACTGAACTTCCCTGTTTTCACCGAGAAAGAGGCCACCACGCGTTTCGACCATCTGGTATTGCGGGCTGGTTACAACTACACCTGGATCAAGAACTGGGAGCAAAATGAGATACAGCGTACGGAGGCCCAGTACATCTACGACTCCTTTGCCAAGGAAGTGCAACTGGCCATGGGTAATCCCTCGACTCACCGCCGTTTTGTCCATCTCTACCTGAACGGACTTTACTGGGGCATGTATGAGTTGTGTGAGAAAATCAACAACGATTTTGCCCAGGCCTACATGGGTGGCCAGGATGAGGATTACGACGTCCTGGACGTCAATACCAGCAAGCAGGTGGTGGCCTCCGACGGAAGTATCGATGTCTATAACAAGATGTATGCCGCAGCCAAGGCCGTGAGCTCGGACCGTCGCGACAAGAACTACCAGATGCTTATCGACAGCGCCTGGCTGGATTTGGAGAACTTTATCGACTACATGCTCATCAACTACTATATCGGCAACGACGATTGGGATACAAACAACTGGCGTGCAGCACGTAGCCGGGTCAATCCAGGTAAGGGTTACAAGTTTTTTGTCTGGGATGCGGAAACGGCCAAGGCCTTCACGGACAACATCGACATCAATGTCACGTCAAAAAGCGGCAATCCCTCCCAGATGATGAATGCGTTGAAAAAGAATCCTGAGTTCAAGATACTTGCGGCCGACCGCATCTACAAGCACCTGTTCAACGGAGGTCCTTTGTCGGAAGAAGGGGCTGCTGCCATCTACCAGCGACTGGCCGACGAAATCAACCTGGCCATCATCGGTGAATCGGCCCGCTGGGGAGACTATCGCAAAGACCTGGGAGAAACGAATAATATCTATACGCGCAACGAGTTCTGGCTGCCGAAGCTACAGGAGCTGATGGAGGTTTTCTTCCCCGAGCGCACGGGCATCGTGCTTTCCCAACTCAAGAGCTACGGCCTGTATCCCAGCAATGCGGAGCCGCCGGTCTTCTCCCGTCCTTCGGGTATCTATCAAGACACCATCAAAGTGGGCATGTCGTCGGAAAACGGCACGATCTACTATACCACCGACGGTTCGGATCCCAGGACGCCCTACACGGCACAAGTGTCTGCCGCGGCCACTGCCTACAGCGACAGCATCGAAATCGACGACAAGGTCAGCTT
The DNA here is from genome assembly GCA_017958305.1 of Bacteroidales bacterium. GTDB lineage: Bacteria > Bacteroidota > Bacteroidia > Bacteroidales > UBA1402 > UBA1757. Next base: position 2,172 of record JAGDCW010000077.1, read on the forward strand.
CAAGGCCCGTGTACGCAACGGTACCACCTGGTCGGCCCTGGCGGAGGCCTCTTACGAAGTGGTGCTGCCGGCACCTTCCGATCCGGCCTCAGGCCTGTCTGCTCCGCTGCGTCCCGACTTGGAAAGCTGGTATGTGGCTGGAAGTATCTGCTACGAACTGCCTCATGAGGGCAGGGTCTCTGTCGAAGTCTATACGATGGAAGGTCGTCAGGTGGCCGCTTTGGCCGAACAGCCCAAA
>JAGDCW010000078.1 GCA_017958305.1 Bacteroidales bacterium
GATGAGGTTGTCCAGGATTTGGGCGGCGCGGCCCATGGAGGTCCAGGCTTCCTCATCTCCACCACCGCCGTGCAGCAGGTAAAGGACAGGCAGCTTGGCCTTGGACTTTTCGTAGCCATAAGGGGTGTAAACCACCATACGGCGGCTGTAGCCCAGGCTGGGGCTGTCGTACCAGCGGGTGGTCACGGAACCGTGCTGGTTGGCCTCGTAATAGTTTTCGCTGCGCTCGCCGGGCACGATGAGCATGTTAAGGTAGCGGGTGCCGTCGCGCTGCACGAGGATGTTCTGGGGGTCGTTCATGGCCACGCCGTCAACGATGAAGTTGTAGGTGTGAATCTCGGGACGCGGGCAGGGGAGTTTGATGCTCCATACGTTGTTGGCGCCGCGTTTCATGTCTACGGGGCCGCCGTTGAGCCAGCTGCCGCTGAATTTCACGATGGTGGCATAGTCAGCCTTGAGGTTGAAGGTTACGCTGTCGCCCTGGATGTCGGGAGAGACGATCTGAGGGCCGCGGCCGAAGTTGGCAAGTTCCTGTGCCTGCATGGCTACTGTGGCGAGCAGGAGGATTGCAAAGAAGGTAAAGAGTTTTTTCATGGTGCTTATATGTTTGTTGATTGTTGATTATTTGAAAAGTTTCTGTGCGAAGATGGTCAGGTAGACGCGCCAGTTGCGCCAGATGTGGGCTCCGTCGCTCTCGTAGTAAGTCACAGGGTAGCCCTTGTTTTCGCAGTACTCCTTGAGCTTGATGGAGTTATTGCGGATGTTGGTGTCGTCTTTGCCCACGCCGATCCAGTAGAGGCGGGGCTTGGCGGCGAAGACTGCGTCCATTGCGGCTTCATGGCCGGGCAGCTCGACTACGCCGGAGAAGAGGCCCACATAGCCGAAGGTCTTGGGGTAGCGCATCGACAGCGCGCAGCTCTGGCGGCCGCCCATTGAGAGGCCTCCCACTGCGGTGTTGGCAGCGCCCTTGGCTACATGATAGTGGCTTTCGATGAATTTCATGATGTCCGGGAAGCTGTTCTCAACTTCCTCGGTGCTCTGGCTGCGGCTGTTAGCCATGGTGGGCTGGAACATGTTGATTGCTGCGCCCGGGGCGGCCTGGTTGAAGTAGACGCCGTTCGGCATCACGACAATCATGGGTTTGGCCTTGCCTTCGGCGATGAGGTTGTCCATGATCTGGGCGGTGCGGCCGAGGTCGCTCCACGCGTCTTCGTCTCCGCCGGAGCCGTGCAGGAGGTAGAACACCGGGTATTTGGCTTTCGGGTTGTCTTCGTAGCCGGCCGGGGTATAGACGGTCATGCGACGCTTCATGCCGAGGATAGGGCTGTCGTACCACACGTGCGACACTGTGCCGTGCGGGACGTCGTGGACTTCATAGTACCAGCCCTTGTCGCCCTGCTTTGCGCTGAGGGTGAAGATGCTGGTCCAGGTGGCCACGTCGCGGTTCATGTGGACGTTCGAGGGGTCGAGCATGCGCTGGCCGTCGACCACGAAGTTATATGAGTAGAGCTCGCCTTCCAGCGGGGCGGTGGTGTAGGTCCAGACGCCGCCCTGGCCTTCGGTCATCTCGCAGACGCCGGGGGCGAAGTCGCCGCGCACCTGCACTCTGACGGCCTTGGGAGCGCGCAGGCGGAAGGTGACGCTGTTGTCGGGGTTAATTTCGGGAGAGACTATGCCCGAGCCGGGGCCGAGGGCTTGCTGTGCCGATGCGCTGAAGGTTGCGGCCAGCAGGAGGGTGAAGAGAAGTATGCGTTTCATTGTTGTTGTGTTTCGGGGCTGTGTTTTTAGATGCTTACTTCGGCGCTCTGGCGGATGTCGTCGGAGGCGGCGCCGAGCAGGAGCTGCAGCTGGCAGTGCTCGTCGGCCCAGCCGTTCTTGGCCTCATCCCAGTAACGCATGTCTTCCAGCGGAATCTCGAGGGTTACCTGGCGGCTCTCGCCGGCCTTCAGGCTGACGCGGCTGAATGCCTTGAGTTCCTTCTCGGGCCATTCCACTGCCGAGCCCTCGCGGTGCACGTAGAGCTGTACTACCTCGTCGGCATCCATGTCGCCCTCGTTGGTGAGGGTGAAAGTGGCGGTAATCTTCTTGCCGCTGGCCTTGGCTTTCATCTCACCGTAATTGAAAGTCACGTATGAAAGTCCGTGGCCGAAGGCATACATCGGCTTGATGTTGCTGGTGTCGAACCATCGGTAGCCCACATAGAAGCGCTCGGTGTATTCGCTTACGGGGATAGGCCTTCTGGCGTTCAGGGCCTGACGCTCCGCAGGGGTCATGTCAGGCCTGTACAATGCTGTGAACAGATCCATCTCGCGGGTGCTGTTCGGGAAGTTGCCCATCGCGTAGGCCGGAGAGTCCTCCAGCTTCACAGGGAAGGTGAACGGCAGCTTGCCGGAAGGGGCGATGTCGCCGAAAAGCACTTCAGCCAGCGCCGTGCCGCCCTCCATGCCGTTCCACCAGCCTTCGAGGATGGCCGGAGACACCGGCTCGAGCACCTGCAGGTCGGTCGGGCCGCCGGAGATCAGGACGGTAACCAGGTTGGGGTTGGCTACGTAGAGGGCCTGCACCAGTTCTTCCTGGCCGCAGGGGAGTTTGATGTTGGCGCGGTCGGAACCTTCGGTCTCTATGCTCTTGTTGGTGCCGCCGAAGAAGATCACGAGATCGGCGTTCTTCGCAAGCTCCACTGCTTCAGCCATGAGGGCAGGGTCGGCGGGCTCATCGATGGCCGTCGCTACAAGCGGGTCGGGCTCTGCCGGAGCGGGTCCCCAGCGGCGCCCCGGGAAGTTCTTGTAGCCAGGTGCGTATTTCACCTCTATGTCCTTGCCGGCACGGGTCTGGATACCCTGCAGCGGGGTGATCTCGTAGAGGGCTTTCACTCCTGCTCCCACGCCGCCGCTCTGCGTCTTCAACACGGCGTTCTGGCCGATAACGGCTATTTTCTTCACGTTGGATTTGATGGGAAGGATGCCCTTTTCATTCTTCAGAAGGACGATGGACTTTTCAGCCACCTCGCGTGCTATCCTCTGGCTTTCAGGCTGCGAAGTGATTGTCTGGTTGGCTACGTCGTCCGGGACAGGCTCGATGGCGAAGCGGACGCGGAGGATCTGACGGACCTTCTCGTCTACTTGCGCTTCGGTCAGCGCGCCGGTTTTGATGGAGTCGATCACGGCCGGGCCGAGGTAAGTCGAGCCAGTCATCTGCACGTTGAGGCCGTGCAGCATGGCGCCCATAGTGCTGTGGGTGCCGCCCCAGTCGGAAACTGTCATTCCTTTGAAGCCCCACTCGCCGCGGAGGATCTCGTTCAGAAGGTGCTCGTTCTCAGAGCAGTAGTCGCCGTTCACACGGTTGTAGGCAGGCATCACGCTCATCGCGCCGCCTTCCACCACGGCCCTCTCGAAGGGCTTGAGGTAGATCTCGCGGAGGGTGCGCTCATCGACTCTGGCGTCGACGCTGCCGCGGTTTGTCTCCTGGTTGTTCACGGCGAAGTGCTTGATGCAGACGGCCGTGCCCTGGTCCTGGACGCCGAGGGTGTATTTATATGCGAGGGCTGCGGAAAGGATGGGGTCCTCGCTGAGGTATTCGTAGGTTCGGCCGCCGGTGGGCAGACGCTGGATGTTGATGGCCGGGCCGAGGATGACGTCCTTGCCGCGCAGCCGGGCCTCCTTGCCCATGCCGGTGCCGTATTTGTAGGCCAGCTCCTCGCTCCAGGTGGCCGCAAGGGCGCTGCCGGTGGGGAAGTAAGTGGCGGAGTCGACAGTCCAGCCGGCTGACTGGAAGCCGTTGGGCACGCCCTCTTCGCGGATGCCGAAGGGGCCGTCGGCGTAATGAACGTCGGCGATGCCGAGACGTTCTACGCCGGCCGACGACATGTTGGTCTTGCTGTGCAGCATGTTGACCTTCTCTTCGAGGGTCATCTGTGCTATGATTTCGCTAATCTTGGCTTCGTTGGCCATGAGGCGGTCCTGCGGGGATGCGGGTTTGCAGGCTACGATCATCAGGCCTGCCAGGAGGGTCAGGATGGGGAAGTTTTTCATAGGGGGTATTATTCTAATTAGCCGTTCTTCGGCACACTAAGTTAAGAATTTTCCTTTGCTTTTCTTAGTCAATTCGCGGAATTATCTGTAATTTCGGACTGCTATGGCAAAGAAAGTTTTTGTATCGGGATGCTACGACCTGCTGCACAGCGGGCATGTGGAGTTCTTCCGGCAGGCCGCCGAGTACGGCGACCTCTA
>JAGDCW010000079.1 GCA_017958305.1 Bacteroidales bacterium
CTCGTCCATCGGCTTTTTCGAGTCGGAACTCCTCAGGTTGGGCAAAGGGGAATACGATCTTTCGGAAATGTTTGTGGTCCACAAGACCATGGAAGACCGCGCAGAGCGCAGTGTGCGGCTGCACGGCGACGTCTCGTTCTCACCCGGCGGCAGCTTCTACGATGTGGCCTATTGCTGGCGCAACTACGGCATGGTGCCCCAGGAGGTGATGCCTGGCATCCTTTACGGTGACACGCTGCCTGTCCACAACGAACTTGATGCTGTGGCCGAGGGCTATCTCAAGGCCTTGCTGGCCAGCAATCCCAAAAAGCTCACCCCTGTCTGGAAGAACGGATTGAAAGGCATATACGACGCCTATTTGGGTGTTTGCCCCGAGGAATTCGTTTACAAAGGCAAGAAATATACCCCGAAGTCCTATGCCGAGTCACTGGGGCTCAATATGGACGATTATGTGTCGCTGACATCTTTCACACACCATCCCTTTTATACCGCTTTTGCCCTGGAGATCCAGGACAACTGGCGTCAGGCACAGTCGTACAATCTGCCGCTCGACGAGTTCATGCAAGTGTTCTCCTATGCCATCAACCAGGGCTATACCATCGCCTGGGGCGCCGATGTGAGTGAAACGGGCTTCAGCCGCCAGGGCATCGGCGTGGTGGTCGATGAAGGCAAGGGAGCCGATCTCACCGGCAGTGACATGGCCCATTGGCTGGGACTGTCGGCCGCCGACAAGCGCAAGGAACTCACGGCCAAGCCGCTGCCTGAGATGGAAGTGACCGAGGAAATGCGTCAGCAGGGCTACGACAACTGGGAAACCACCGACGACCATGGCATGCTCATCTATGGCCTGGCCAAAGACCAGAACGGCAAGCCTTACTACATGGTGAAGAACTCCTGGGGCACCGGTAGCAAGTATCAGGGTATCTGGTATGTATCGGAGGCATTCGTCCGCTACAAGACCATCAACATTCTGGTCCACAAGGATGCCGTGCCCAAGGACATCCGCCGCAAACTGGGCATCAAATAGGGGAGTCTGGAAGCTTTTTCGGAGATTTCCGTAAAAAAAGATTTGCAGTTTCAGGAAAAGGCAGTATTTTTGCCCCGCATTGAAGGAAAACAATCCTGAAACGCAAATGCGAAAATAGCTCAGTTGGTAGAGCACGACCTTGCCAAGGTCGGGGTCGCGGGTTCGAGTCCCGTTTTTCGCTCCAAGGCTCTGCAAGTCCCAGTTGACCATGGCAGAGCCTTTTTTCATGCCTGAAAACGAGGGCAGGGACACCTTATAATAATAGCGACTATGATAGCATTGGTGACTGGCGCATCGCGCGGAATAGGAAAGTGTATTGCCTTGGAACTGGCCGATTGCGGCTATGATCTGGCCTTGGTGGGCAGGGACGGCACAGCCTTGGAGGCCGTGGCCGGGGCTGCCAGGGAAAAGGGAGTGGATGCCATTCCGATTGTTTCCGACCTGGCCGAGGAAAAAGCACCGGCAGCCATTGTCCGGCAGACGGAAGCCCGTTTCGGAGGCATCGATGTGCTGGTGAATTGCGCCGGTTTGTCCCAATCGGGCAGTTTTATCGATGTCACGCCGCAACAGTGGGACCGGATCATGATCGTGAATGCCCGGGCACCATTTTTCCTGTGCAAGGAGGCCCTGCCGCTGCTCAAGAAATCGGAAAAGCCCATTGTCATCAACATCGCTTCGGTCGTGGGATTCAAGGGCTATGTCAACCAATCGGTCTATGCCTCGTCCAAGCACGCCTTGACGGGCTTTACCAAAGTGTTTGCCAAGGAAGTTCAGCCTTTCGGCATCCGTGTGCACCTGATTTCGCCGGGCGGTGTCGCCACGGAAATGGTCACCCGGATGCGCCCGGACATCAATCCTTCTGAGCTGATCCAGCCCGAGGAAGTGGCCGAAATCGTGCGTTTCCTGGTCACCCGCAAGGGAAACGGTGTCATCGACCAGTTCTACCTGCGCCGCTACAGCGGCCTGGCCTTTGATTAGAGCTTGTCTGCGGAGCTCTGTCTGAGCACGGCTTTGAAGGGAATCTGACGGGTATTCTTCACTTCACCCATCACAAAGGAGCTGTTGAGCCCGCCGATGCAGTCGAGTTCGCCCAGGATCCTCAGGACGAATTCCTGATAGGCTTTCATGCTTTCCACATAGACTTTGAGCAGAAAATCGTAGTCGCCTGTGATGTTGTAGCATTCGGAGACTTCCTCCATGTGCTGCACGGCTTTCATGATCAGTTGGGCGTTTTCAAAGGAATGCTGCTTCATCTTGATGTAGCAGAAGGCGACGAAGGTGCAGTTGAGTTTCTCTGCGTCCAAAACAGCGATGTACTTGCGGATAAATCCTTGCTCCTTGAGACGTTTGATGCGTTCGAACACGGGGCTGGGCGAGAGGTTGACCTTGGCGGCCAGTTCTTTGGTGGTAAGCGAAGCGTCTTCTTGCAGGGCCTGCAACAGCAGGATGTCGGTCTGATCCAGGTATGTCATGGAGTTTTTTATTCTGCCGGGAGCCTTAAAAACTGCTTCAGGCGGTTTGAAAATCTGTTTGACGATGCAAATATAGAATGTTTTCCCGAACTGATAAAATTATTTGGAAGATTATTCTTCCGTGGTGTAATTTTGCCACGTCACAAACAAGGAAAGACAAGACAATGTACAAATCATAAAAAACAAGTACTATGAGCAAACAAGAGAAACTTCATTTCGAGACATTGCAACTGCATGTCGGACAGGAACAGCCGGATCCCGCCACGGATGCCCGCGCCGTGCCCATTTATCAGACCACATCGTATGTATTCCGCAATTCGCAGCATGCCGCCGACCGTTTTGCCTTGAAAGATCCGGGCAACATCTACGGTCGTCTGACCAACAGCACGCAGGATGTCTTCGAGCAGAGAATCGCCGCCTTGGAAGGCGGTGTGGCCGCCTTGGCTGTGGCTTCGGGCGCCGCTGCCGTGACTTATGCCTTGCAAAACATCCTGGCTGTGGGCGACCATATCGTGGCCGCCGACAACCTCTACGGCGGTTCGTTCAACCTGATCACCCATACGCTGGCCACCCAGGGCATCAGCAGCAGCATCGTCAATGTGAACGACCTGGCCGCCGTCGAATCGGCCATCCGGCCCGAGACCAAAGTGGTCTATGCTGAAACATTCGGCAATCCCAACTCGGATGTCACCGACATTGAGGCGCTGGCGGCCTTGGCTCATCGCCACCACCTGCCGCTGATCATCGACAACACTTTCGGAACGCCCTATCTGATACGTCCCATCGAACACGGGGCCGACATCGTGGTGCATTCGGCCACCAAGTTCATCGGCGGCCATGGCAGCAGCCTGGGCGGTGTCATTGTCGATGGCGGCACGTTCGATTGGAAAGCCAACGCCGACAAATATCCCACGCTGGCCAAGCCCGATCCCAGCTATCATGGAGCCGTGTTTGCCGACGTGGCCGGGGCAGCCGCCTTTGTGACGCGTATCCGTGCGGTGATCCTGCGCGATACGGGCGCTGCCATCTCGCCTTTCAACGCCTGGATCCTTTTGCAGGGGCTGGAGACTTTGTCGCTGCGCGTGGAACGCCATGTGGCCAACGCCCTGAAAGTGGTCGAGTTCCTGGCTTCCCATCCCAAAGTGTCCAAGGTGAACCATCCTTCACTGAAAAACCATCCCGACCATGCGCTTTATGAGAAATATTATCCCCAAGGTGCCGGTAGCATCTTCACTTTCGAAGTGAAGGGCGGTGAGAAGGAAGCCTGGCGTTTCATCGACGCATTGCAGATATTCTCCTTGCTGGCCAATGTGGCCGATGTGAAGAGCCTGGTGATCCATCCTTACACCACCACGCATTCGCAGATGACACCCGACGAGCTCAAACAGCAGCATATCACGCCTGCCTCCATCCGTCTGTCGATCGGTACGGAACACGTGGACGACCTGATCGCCGATCTTTCGCAGGCCTTGGATCGTATCTGATTATTAACTCTATAACTCCTATTACTATGATTGCGAAAAACATCACAGCATTGGTGGGAAACACTCCTCTGGTGGAATTGTCCCGTTTTTCCGAGGCTCAGGGACTCGAGAAAGCCCTGGTGGCCAAGGTGGAATTTTTCAATCCCGGCGGCAGCGTCAAAGACCGTATCGCCCTGGCCATGATCGAGGATGCCGAAAAACGTGGCCTGCTCAAACCCGGTGACACGAGTATCGAGCCCACCAGCGGCAACACCGGCGTGGGACTGGCCTGGGTTTCGGCCGTCAAAGGCTATCATCTGATCCTGACCATGCCCGAGACCATGAGCATCGAACGCCGCCGTCTGGTACAGGCCTATGGCGCCCAGGTGGAACTCACGCCCGGCGCGGCCGGCATGAAAGGGGCCATTGCCAAAGCCGAAGAACTGCGCGACAGCATTCCCGGCAGCATTATCCTGCAGCAGTTTGAAAACATGGCCAATCCTGAGAGACACTACGAATCGACCGGTCAGGAAGTCTGGGATGCCACCCAAGGCAAAGTGGACATTTTTGTGGCCGGTGTCGGTACGGGAGGCACGGTGAGCGGTGTGGGCAAAAGGCTCAAACAGTTGAATCCCGGCATCCGTATCGTGGCTGTCGAGCCGGCTTCCTCGCCGGTGTTGAGTGGAGGTGCCCCCGGTCCGCACAAAATCCAGGGCATTGGCGCCGGCTTTGTCCCCGCCACCTTCAACCGCGAAGTGGTGGATGAGATACTGACCGTGGAAAACGAAGCCGCCTTTGAGGCCAGCCGCTTGCTGGCCAAACGCGAAGGCATCCTGGTGGGCATTTCGTCGGGTGCGGCTTTGTCGGCTGCCTCGAAGTTGGCCCGCCGGCCGGAAAACAAGGACAAGAACATCGTGGTGCTGCTGCCCGACACGGGTGAGCGCTATCTCTCCACGGCGCTTTTCGAGGAATAGATTCCCCGGCGGTCTGGTTTCCGGTGGTCGGGGCGTCCTGATTCACGTATCCCGGGCTGTATGCCCCAAAGACGGTTCCCGTAAAAGGGGAGCCGTCTTTTTTTTGTGCAAATTCGAAAATATTCTTTTCTTTGCAAGGACTAAATCGCTACGGAAATGAAAAGATTATTCGTCTCTATTTGCTTGATCACCTGTGGATTGTATATCGCATATGCCGACAGTTTGACCGAAAACTTCGAACAGGGCCTGCCTGCGTCGGCGCCTTCGTCCGAAACGGCGGTCAGCTTGTCTTCCGGAGTATGGCGTCTTGTGGGCGTCTATGGCAAGAAGGACAACAACAGCCAGCGGGCCACCATGTCGTCTGCGGGCAGTTATATCGAAACGCCGGCCTTGTACCGTCCCGGCAGCCTCAATTTCAAGTTCAGGGGCTCGGGCAACGGCAAGCAGCTGCTGATACAGAAATCTTCCGACCGGACCCACTGGAGTGAGGTCGGCACGGCCGTCGCCTCATCGTCGAGCACCTACGGCAGCGGTTCCTACAGTCTCCAGTCGCAGGAAGGCGACACGGCCGTCTATGTCAGGTTCACCTGCCAGAACGCGACCATTTATCTGGACGACATCCAAATCGCCCTGGGCACCACCGGCGGTGGACAGGGCGGTGGGGAAGAGCCTGTCAATCCGGAGCCCCAGGACACTTTGGTCTGGGAAGGACCGCACAGCACGGAGCATTGCCTGTATGTGGCCACCTGGGGCAACGACAGCGGCGACGGCTCATGGGAGCATCCCTTTTACAACCTGCAGAAAGCCGTCGATACGGCTGTACCGGGCGACACGATCTACGTCAGGGGCGGCACCTATTATCCCACGATGAAAGCCGACGGCTCCAAGACCACGGTCAGGATCGCCAAAAGCGGCACGGCTTCGGCCCGTTATACCATCAAGACGTTTCCCGGGGAATTTCCGGTGCTCAATTTCAAGGACCAGCCCAAGAAAGAGAGCATAAGGGGCATCTTCCTGGGAGGCGACTATTGGCACATCTACGGCTTGCACATCACCCGGGCCGGTGACAACGGCATCAAACTGGAAGGATCGCACAACATCATCGAACGCTGCACTTTCAGTTATAACGACGATACGGGCCTGCAACTGGGATTCGGGCACAAGTTCAGCGATTCCCATCCCGGCATCAGTTCCAACGACGGTTCCTATTGCGCCTACAACGACATCATCGACTGCGATTCCTACCTGAATTGCGACAGCGACAATTTCGGCAGCGATGCCGACGGCTTTGCCTGCAAGATGCACAACGGCAAGGGCAACCGCTTTATCCGCTGCCGGGCCTGGGACAACAGCGACGATGCCTGGGACCTGTACGAAACGGACTTCGGTGTCCAGCTTATCGAATGCTGGGCCTGGGGCTCGGGGCGTGCCGGTTTGTTCGACTGGGTGGAAGCTTCCGGCTCCTTCCAGGGCAACGGTAACGGCATCAAACTGGGCGGCAACGGCACAGGCGGCTCGTCCAAGGGTGTGCACGAGGCATGGAACTGTGTGGCTTTCAATAACAACAAGACAGGCTCGGTGAAGGGCTTTGACGAAAACAGCCACAAGGACGGTGTCAAACTGGTCAACTGCCTGGCCTTTGGCAATGGCTACGATTTCATGTTCGAGGATTGCGAGGATTCGGCCAAATTCGAGTTCTACAACAATGTCTGTCTTGGCCGGATAGAAATCAAGGGGCGCTTCACAGACTCCCACAACGCCCTGACAGCCATCAAGAACGCCTGGTCCAACCAAGTGGTCAACACGGGCTTCTCCGAGGCTGACTACATCAGTCTGTCCGAAGAGGATGCCAAGGCGCCCCGCGGAGTGGACGGCAGCCTGCCGACCCGTTTTGCCCGCCTGAGATCCACCTCTGTTTTGATAGACAAAGGACTGGATCTGCGCAGCCCGCTCTACGAAGCCTTCCCTTTCACCTGGCAGCCTGTCAGCGGACCGGCCAGGGATCTGGGCCCCTACGAATACGAGCAGACGCCGGTGGCCGCCGAGCAAGTTTTCCTGGGCAGGGAAGAAACTTTGTCCCTGGTTGTGGCCGACGGACAGATAGTCTTCACCGTCCCCTGTGACGGTCTGGCCCGTCTGGAACTGTTTTCCCTGCAGGGCAGGAGAGTGGAGTCTTTGCGCAATTTGATGGTCACGGGCGGGGCCCGGTATCATCTGCCATGGCAGTCGGCTGTCCAGCCAGGCCTGTATGTGGTGCGTCTCAGCATCGGTGGCCGTTCGGTGCAGCAGAAGGTCATCGTCAGATAGGCCGGTTGCAAATCGAGACGGCAGGAATGCCGGAGCATCAAACAAACGAGGACGATCCGATGGGCCGTCCTCGTCATATTCAAGCGGGATTGTCTTAGGCAATGTAGGTGCCGGCAACCGTGTCACCGCCGTGACCTGTCCAGTTGGTGTGGAAGAACTCACCTCTGGGCTTGTCGGTACGTTCGTAGGTGTGGGCGCCGAAGTAGTCGCGCTGGGCCTGCAGCAGGTTGGCCGGCAAGCGCTCGCTGCGGTAGCCGTCGTAATACTCGAGGGCAGCCGAGAGGCAGGGAGCCGGAACACCGTTCATGACGGCGCAGGCGATGACATTACGCCAGCTCTGCTGGGCGTCGGCCAGTTTGCTCTGGAAATAGGAATCGAGCAGCAGGTTGGCCAGTTCGGGGTTCTTGTCGAAAGCTTCCTTGATCTTGCCCAGGAATACCGAACGGATGATACAGCCACCACGCCACATCAGGGCGATGCCGCCGTAGTTGAGGTTCCAGTTGTATTCCTTGGCAGCGGCGCGCATCAGGGTGTAACCCTGGGCGTAGGAAACCACCTTGGCAGAGAACAGGGCCTTGCGCAGGTCTTCGAGGAAGGCTTTCTTGTCGCCGGTGAACTTCTGGGGCTTCGGGCCGACCAGCACCTTGCTGGCAGCGACGCGTTCTTCCTTCTGGGCCGACAGGCAGCGTGCGAACACACTCTCGCCGATCAGCGTCAAGGGAACACCCTGATCCAGGGAAGCGATGGCCGTCCATTTGCCGGTGCCTTTCTGACCGGCGGTATCGAGGATGTAGTCAAGGACATACTTGCCGTCTTCGTCCTTCTTGGCCAGGATATCACGGGTGATTTCGACCAGATAGCTGTCCAGGTCGCCCTTGTTCCATTCGGCGAAGGTCTGGTGCATTTCCTCGTTGGTCATGCCCAGGATGTCCTTCATGATCTGGTAGCATTCGCAAATAAGCTGGATGTCACCATATTCGATACCGTTGTGAACCATCTTGACAAAGTGGCCGGCACCGTTTTCGCCAACCCAGTCGCAGCAGGGCGAACCGTCTTCAACCTTGGCACAGATGGACTGGAAAATGGGCTTGACATAGGGCCATGCGGCAGGGGATCCGCCAGGCATCATGGACGGGCCTTTCAGGGCACCTTCTTCACCGCCCGACACACCGGTACCGATGTAGAGCAGGCCTTTGCTTTCGACGTAGGCCGTACGGCGTGCGGTGTCGGGGAAATGGGAGTTACCGCCGTCGATGATGATGTCGCCCGGATCGAGCAGGGGGATGAGCTTTTCGATGAAATCATCGACTGCCTGACCGGCCTTGACCATCAGGAACACGCGACGCGGGGATTTCAGGGAAGCCACCAGGTCTTCGAGGGAATGGGCTCCGTAGAAATTCTTGCCGGCACCGCGGCCGTTGATGAATCTGTCAACTTTTTCGACGGTACGGTTGAACACGCTCACATGGAAACCTTTGCTCTCCATGTTCAGTACCAGGTTTTCACCCATGACGGCCAAACCGACCAGTCCAATATCAGATACTGCTTTCATAATTAATTGTTTAAATTGTTATTGAATGATTTTGAATCCTATTTTTGCCAGCCGATCCGCCAAATCGGCGCCGGCATGGGAGAGATGAAGCGTAAAGGCGGTGAATTCCCGACGCACGGGATAATCGCCCCGTTGCTGCTCAAAGCCTTCCAGACAACCGCGCAACAGGTCGCTGTCGCTGCGGACGTCGTAGGTGTAGAGGATGGCCTCGCTGATGACCTCCTGGTCTGTCTTGCCACTGGCATCGATGCTGAACTCCAGAGGCTGGGCAGGCGCAGGAACGCCCGAAGCCGTCCAATCGGTCAGGGGCAGGCCCAGGTATTGCGCCACGGTGCGTACACTCATGGTTGTGCCGTTGGCCTTGCCGTCGGCCGAATAGCCGGCGATGTGCGGGGTGGTGATGTCCAGCAGACCGACCAACTCGGCATCGAGTTCGGGTTCGCCTTCCCAGACGTCCAGTACGGCCGCTTTCAGGCCACCGGCCTTCAGTTCAGCCTTGAGTGCCTGGTTGTCGACCACCTCGCCCCGGGAACTGTTGATCAGGATCTGGTCGGGACGCAGCGTCGAAAGACGTTTCTGGTCGAACAGGTGCCAGGTGGCATCCTCGCCTTCGGCTGTCAGGGGCACGTGTACCGTCACGATGTCGCTCTTGGAGAGCAGGGCCTCGAGAGAGACAAAACCCTGGCTGCCTTCCCGACGGGCGCGTGGCGGGTCGTTGAGCAGGACCTTGAAGCCCATGAGCGAGGCGACTTCGGCCACTTTGCCGCCGACATTGCCCACACCCACGACACCCAGGGTCATGTCCTGGAAACGGAAGCCGTGCTTTTGGGCCAGACAAACCAGCACCGAGGCGATATATTGCTTGACCGACCAGGAGTTGCAACCCGGAGAGTTCTTCCAGACGATGCCGTTGCTTTCGCACCAGTGTGTGTCGATATGGTCGTAACCGATGGTGGCCGTGGCAATCACTTTCACTTTCGACCCTTTGAGCAGCTGCTCGTTGCAGATGGTACGGGTGCGGGTGATGATGGCATCGGCGTCACGCACGACCTCGGGCGTGGTCTTGGCGCCGGGCAGGTAAACCACCTCGGCGTAGGGCTCCAACGTCCCTCGGAGGAAGGGAATCTTATTGTCGCAGACGATCTTCATCTTTTAGTCTTTGAAACGGTCGGGATAGGCCCACAGACCCAGGGCGGGGTTGGAAATGTAATAGATTTCCTCGCCGTCGGGCATGGTGTTCCATCCGTCTTTCAGGTGAGCCACATCGTAGTGGGCCATCACGGCATCCAAGTCACCGTAGTTGAAGCCTACGCTTTCGATTTCCTCGCGGCTCATGTCCGGGCCGGGGCAATAGGTGATCGTGAAGCGGCCTTCGGAAGAACCGTGGATGAGGTGGGCGGATGCGCCCAGATTGTCCTGGAGGTCCTTGTTCTCGTTGGTGCACTTGAGCGTATGGGGCGTGCCTTTGTAGCCGTATTTGCGGATCAGGCCGTCGATGGTCTTGTCTTCGCCGAATTCCTTCAGGGCAGGGGCCAGCACGACGAGCTCGGCACCGTCGGCCAAGGCCATACGGGTCCTGTAAACGCTCTTGTTGCCCAGCCAGGTGCTCTTGAACTCTTCGGGATCGAGATAGACCAGACATTTCTTGATTTCGTGGTCCACCATGATGAAGTTGGTCTCCAGCGACAGATCGGCTGCTTTCTGGAAGCATTCGAAATCGTCGCCGATGAAGATACCCTTGAGCTCCATCTTGCCTGTCTCATAGTTCTTGGCCAGAACGGTCTGGATAAAGACAACGGGCAGTTGGCTGATAAAGTGCTGCTTGGCATATTCCATCACGTCACGCACGGGCGATTTGGCCCGGCCCATGATGCGCTCCATGCCATAGGTGGCACCGATGAAGTGGCTATTGTTGATGCCTTCGCTGCCGCCTACACCGACAAACAGGTTCTTGGTGTAGTTGGCCATGCCGATGACTTCGTGGGGCACTACCTGGCCGATGGACAGAATCAGGTCGAAAGAGGGATCGAGCAACAGTTTGTTGACCTGGGCGGGCCAGGAATAGTTCAAACGGCCTTCCGATATCTTGTTGACATATTCTGCCGGGACCTCGCCCACCGTCACCACGTCGTTGCGCCAGTCGTGGACACGGAACTTGTCCATGGGGACATGGCCGAACATGGTGCGGATCTGCTCTTCGGTCATCGGGGAGTGGGTGCCCAAAGCCGGCATGACATCCGTCAAGGTGTCGCCGTAATAGTCATAGACCATTTCGGTGATCGGGCCTGCATAGGAATTGAAACGGGTAAAATCGGGGGGCAGAGCCAGCACCCGATTTTTCTTACCCATTTTATCGAAAACCTCTTTCAATATGGCCCGAACCTCATCGGGAGTGATATTGTCGGTTTTGGAACCTCTGCTGTAATACAACATTGCAACAAACGATTAGAATGAATGACTAGACACCGCTGTAAGCGCTGAAACCACCGTCGATGGGGATGACGATACCCGTGACGAACGAAGAGATGTCGCTCAGCAGGTACAAGGTGGCACCGATCAGGTCTTCGGGCTCGCCGAACTTGCCCATCGGGGTGTTGTTCAGGATCTTCTCGGTACGGGGCGTGGGCGTGCCGTCTTCCTTCATCAACAGGAAACGGTTCTGGTTGGTCAGGAAGAAGCCGGGAGCGATGGCGTTGACGCGGATGCCGATTTTGGCGAAGTGAACGGCCAGCCATTCGGTCAGGTTGTTGATGGAAGCCTTGGCAGCGGAGTAAGCGGGAATCTTGGTCAGGGGACGGTAGGAGTTCATCGATGAAATGTTCATGATGGCACCCTTGCCGGCTTCCAGCATATCGCCGGTGAAGACCATGGTGGGCAGCAGCGTGCCTTTGAAGTTGAGGTCGTAGACTCTCTGGAAACCGTCCATCGACAGGCCGTAGAAAGTGGCATCCAGGTTTTTCTTGTCTTCTTCGACCATCTGCTCGACACCCGTGGTGGCCTTGGGAGAGTTGCCGCCGGCACCGTTGATCAGGATCTCGATCTTGCCCAGTTCCTTGTTGACTTTGGCCTTGGCGGCTTCCAGGGATTCCTTCTCCAGGACGTTGGCTACAACGCCGATGGTCTTGACACCGTATTCCTTCTCGATTTCGGCAGCCAGCTTGGTGGCGGCTTCCTCGTTGATATCGACAATGGCAGTCTTGACGCCGGCCGAAGCCAGGCCGCGAGCCAGGGTGGCACCGATGACGCCGGCACCGCCGGTCATGACGCAAACTTTACCTTTCAGGTCTTCAAATGAATACTTGTTCATAGTCTTGTGGTTTTAAAAAGCCTGAACTCCTTTCTGGGGAGCTCAGGCAAATGGGTTAGTATTTATTTTTTGAACATTCTCAGGATGTGACGCTCGTAGATGTTGCTGATGACCTGCTCGGCGCATACAGCCTTGTTGCGCTTCAGGGCGTCGGTGTAGTCCTTGCCCAGTTCGGCGGCCACCTTGTAACCTACGTGGATCAGCTGGCGGAAGTTGGGGTTGTAGTCCTTGTTGCCGGGGATGTGGCGCAGCGTGTCGGCAAACTTCTTGCCACTCCAGGATTCCACTTCCTCGATGGTCGGCAGCTTGGCGCGGTCGATGTCGATGACGGTGGCGTAGGGGGCGCAAAGCTCGTCGAAGCGGCCGTATGCTCCTTTATATACAGCCTTGGCCATCTTCAGGGCCTGGGCGTCGTCGGCCATGGCCAGACCGATCAGTTCTTCCAGCCAGGAGGTGCCGGCAGTCTTGACATGGATACCCTTGTCATACTTGCGGATGAGGTCGCCCATGATGGGGTAGATGGTGAATTTGTCACTGCCGGAGTGGATGCTCAGCTTGAGGTTGTCGGGCAAACCGAATTCCTTGACGGCGAAATCGATGACCAGCAGGTCCTGTTCGAACTCCTTGGTGAACTGGGCCACGTTGCCGACGTAGTCGACACCCTTGTTGAAACGGCCGGTGAACTTGGGAGCGATGGTCTGGGCAGGCACTTTTTCGCCGGCCAGGGCGCTCAGGATCAGGAACATTTCGATCGGAGTCTGGGCTTCGTCAACCTCGTCCATGGAAACTTCGGGAACGAAATTGTCGGCACCTTTCACTTCGGCGATGTGACGGTAGATGCGACCGGCCTCCTGGGCTGCAAAGAGGAACTTCTCGGCATTCTCGCGCAGCAGCTTCTCGGTGATGTCGAACGGCTCGGCGATGCCGGGGATGGTCAGTTTGCCCACATACTTGGCATTGCGCTTGACAAAAGCGTCGATGTCGTCGGCCGGAGCCGACTTGCCGATATAGTCGGCCACGTCGATGGTGAAGAAATCGGAGCAGTCGATGAAACGATCGACATTGTTCATGTTGATATGGTCGGCATCGACGAAGTAGGGGCCGGTATATCCCAGGGCCTTGACAGCGGCGTCAGCTTCCCGGCGGGTGTCGATCGGTTCGGAATGGACAATGTTGTGTTCGCGGTTCGATTTGTTCCACACGGGGGTGAAATCGATGCCCAGTTCTTTGCGGGCCTTGATCAATGCACTCAGCTGGGCCTCACCCTGATGGGCGAAACGGTCACCGGTACCGAAGGAATACTTGCTGATTCTCATAGCTTAAAACAAATTAGTTCGTTGATAATTGTATGTTGATTGATGATATATTCTCGCAAAAGGGCACATATGAGCCTACAAATATAGTTTTAATTGGGACTTGTTGCAAATTAATTCCGCAGAAATATTTCACTGTCCTTTTTTTTGAAAATAATGACGGGCAAGTATTGCTGCTTTCGGCGCCAAATGATTATTTTTGCAGGATAAACCATCATCCCATCTCCTATGGCGAATTTGAGATTCCATCTGGTAAAAGAAGCCTTTGACCACCAGGTAGTACCGGCTCAGAAAGTCGGACGCAAAGTGTCTGACTACTATGGGGAAAACGTTTTCAACCTGTCCACCATGCGCCGCTACCTCACATCGGGCGTTTACCGCAAACTCCGCCAGTCGGTCGAGCAGGGCGGCTCCATCAGCCCCGATATCGCCGAACAGGTGGCCAGGGCCATGAAGAAATGGGCCATGAGAAGGGGCGCCACGCATTACACCCACTGGTTCCATCCGCTCAACGACGGCACGGCCGAAAAGCACGACGCCTTTATCCAGCACGCCGATCCCGGCCATGTGATAGAGAAGTTCAACGGCAAGTTGCTCGTGCAGCAGGAACCCGATGCATCGAGCTTCCCCAACGGCGGCATCCGCAACACCTTCGAAGCCCGCGGCTACAGCGCCTGGGATCCTTCCTCGCCGGCTTTCATCGTGGACGACACGCTGTGTATCCCCACCATATTCATCTCCTACACGGGCGAGGCGCTCGACTACAAAACACCGCTGCTCAGGGCTCTGTCGGCCGTCACATCCGCCGCCCTCGACACTTGCGGCCTGCTCGACGTCCCCGCCGGCAAGGTGGTTTCCAACCTGGGTTGGGAGCAGGAGTATTTCCTGGTTGACGAGGCCCTGTTCTCCTCCCGTCCCGACCTGATGATGTGCGGACGCACCATCATGGGCCACGAATCGGCCAAGAACCAGCAGCTCGAAGACCACTATTTCGGGTCCATTCCCAAGCGGGTGGTGGAGTTCATGAAAGACCTGGAAATCGAGGCCTATCGCCTGGGCGTGCCCCTCAAGACCCGGCACAACGAGGTGGCGCCCAACCAATTCGAATTTGCGCCCATCTACGAAGAAACCAATTTGGCTGTCGATCACAACCTGATCCTGATGGACCTGATGCGTAAGGTGGCTCCCAAGCACCATTTCCGGGTGCTGCTGCACGAAAAGCCCTTCGCCGGCATCAACGGCTCGGGCAAGCACTGCAACTGGTCGCTTTCGACCGATACGGGCATCAACTTGTTCTCCCCGGGCAAGACCCCGCACGACAACCTGGTGTTCGTGGCCTTCCTGGTCAACACGCTGATGGCGGTTTACAAGCACAACGCTTTGCTCAAGGCCTCCGTGGGGAGTGCTGGCAACGCCTACCGCCTGGGCGCCAACGAGGCCCCGCCGGCCATCATCTCGGTCTTCCTGGGCAACCAATTGACACGCATTCTCAAAGAAATAGAATCTTCCGACGAGATCAAACTGGGCGACAAGGCCCGCCTGAATCTCAACATAGGCCTGATTCCCGAACTGATGGTCGACAACACCGACCGCAACCGCACCTCGCCGTTTGCCTTCACGGGCAACCGTTTCGAGTTCCGCGCTGTCGGCTCCTCGGCCAACTGCGCCTGCTCGATGATCGTGCTCAACACCGCCGTGGCCGGCCAGCTGAGCGACTTCAATGCCGCTTTGCGCAAGCGCGTCGAGGGTGGGGAAGACAAGATCAAGGCGGTCTATTCCATCCTCAGGGAGTACATCGGCATCGCCAAGCCCATCTGTTTCGACGGCAACGGCTACAGCGATGAGTGGAAGCAGGAGGCCGCCAGCCGTGGCCTGGACTGCGAGAACAGCATCCCGCTCCAATACGACGCCTACCTGCGTCCTTCCTCCATCGAACTCTTCAAGCAAACCGGCGTGCTGAACGAAAAGGAGCTGCATGCCCGCAACGAAGTCAAATGGGAGACCTACACCAAAAAGATCCAGATCGAGGCACGGGTGCTGGGCGACTTGGCACTGAACCACATCATCCCGGTGGCTACCCGCTACCAGTCGGCCCTGCTCGACAACCTCTACAAGCTCAAGACCCTTTACAGCGAGGAAGACTATCGGGCCTTGTCGGTGGTCAAATCGGACAAGATCAAGAAGATAGAAAGCTATATGGACGATATACAGACCTTTACCGATGCCATGGTAGAGGCGCGCAAGGTGGCCAACAAGATCACCGCCGAGCGCGAGAAGGCCATTGCCTACCACGACACGGTCGAGCCGTATTTCTCCAAGATCCGCAACAAGATAGACAAGCTGGAGCTGATGGTTGACAACGAGCTCTGGCCGCTGCCCAAGTACAGAGAACTCTTATTTATCAGATAATCGTTATGAGAAAAGTTATGATCCTCATCGGCGCTCTGATGATGATGACCGCCGTAAGTGCCCAGAATCAAGGGCAAAATGCCAGACCCTTCCCGCCTCAGAACCAGGCCCAGGCTCCGGCACCGGAAAAAAAGTACACCATTGTCGTTGCACGCGACGGCACGGGCGATTTCCGCAACATCCAGGACGCAGTCGAAAGCATCCAGGCCTTCCGTCCGGGAGAGCGGACCACCGTGTTCATCAAGAAAGGCATCTACAAGGAGAAACTGATCATTCCCACCTGGATCACCAATGTGGTGTTTATCGGCGAGGACCTGGAGAATACCGTCATCACGTGGGACGACCATGCCAACATCAACAAGATGGGCACCTTCCGCACCCACACTGTACTGGTGCAGGGCAATGACATCACTTTCCAGAACCTGACCATCGAGAACAATGCCCCTCAGATGGGACAAGCTGTGGCTCTCCATGTCGAAGGCGACCGCGTCTGCTTCTTCAACTGCCGCATCATCGGCAACCAGGACACCATCTACACCGGTCGTGAGGCAGCCCGCATCTATTTCGACAACTGCTACATCGAAGGCACCACCGACTACATCTTCGGTCCCTCGACCGCCTGGTTCGAAGCCTGCCACCTGCACTGCAAGCGCAATTCCTACATCACGGCCGCCTCGACCCCCGAGAATGTCAAGTACGGCTACATCCTGAGCCACTGCAAGGTGACAGCCAACGAGAATGTGACCAAGATGCACCTGGGCAGGCCCTGGCGCGCCTACGGCATGACCTTGTTCATGTACTGCGAGCTGGGTGATTTCATCGTGCCGGCCGGCTGGAACAACTGGGGCAACAAAGACAAGGAAAGGACCGCCCGTTACAGCGAGTACAAGAACTTCGGTCCCGGTGCCGACACCAAGGGACGTGTCGCATGGAGCCACCAGCTCACCGACAAGCAGGCCAAGGAATTCACGCTGGACAATGTCTTTGCCGGATGGAATCCGCTGGCTGCCAAATTCGTTGAGAAAGACTGATCAGTGAAACAGTGCGGCAGCAAGCCGCCAGAAACCTCTACCGCCTCTTTTGGTATAGCCGTAATGGGCAGCCAACAGGAGGCGGTACTTTTTATGGCTGTCGGGCAACGTGGACAGCGCCTGGCCGTAGAGTCGGCCGGCCTGTTGGCAAGCGCCTTCGCGATAGAGCGAGGCGGCCAGGGAAACCAGTTTGAAACACCAGGCGGCCGTCAGATGCGGGCGCTCAGCCTCCGGCAGGGCGGCGATGTCCTGGCGGATGGCTTCCAGGCTGGCCAGCAACTTGTCGGCATCGGCCGTCCAGGAATGGGACGAAATGGCATCGGCCGAAGTGTTCACCGTATAGAGGGCTTCGTTGATCCATCGTTTGCTGCTGGCGTGCAACAGCAAACGGAAGCCGAATTCCAGGTCTTGCCAGCGATCCAGGTCCTCGTTCCAATAGCCCGTGGCATCGAGCAGGGAGCGCCGCAGGCAGACATTGTGGGTCATCAACACCGGATCGATCAATTGCTGGGCGGGGTGGAAATCCCTGTGCTTGGGCAGCAGTTGGCCATGGTCGGTGCGGAAGCGGCAGGCAATGAGTTGAGGCCTCCCCGGCAGTCCCAATACCAGGCGCAGCCGCCTCAGGTAGTCGCGACGCATCACATCGTCCGAATCGAAGCACAGCACATATTCCCCCTGGGCGGCTTTCAAGCCGGTATTGCGGGCCTGGCAGGCGCCCCGGCGAGGCTCTTCGAGCAGCACGATACGGAAAACGTCCGACTGGTTGGCCTGCTGGAACTGCCGGCATATTTCGGCGCTGCCGTCGTCGGATGAATTGTCAACCAATATGAGCTCCAAGGGACGGAGACGCTGTATGCGGACGCTTTCCAGGCAAGCCGGCAGCCACTGCTCCCGGTTGTGGTAGGGGATGACGACCGAAAGCAGCAAACCGTCCCCGCCTTGTTCCCGGCGGATGGCTTCCGCATCGAGGGAGCAGAGGTAGGACAGACGGTAGAGGTCGAAAACACGCATGTTGGGCGTTGTCCCGCAGAGTTGCCTGGCCATGGAGGGGTGGAAGCCGTTCCAAAGGCATTTCAACAGGGGCTTGAGCCCCCAACGGCAACAGCGGTGGTACCAGCGCAGGATCTTGATGGCGTCGATGGTTTCGGCTTGCCGGAAGACCGGTTGGCAAAGGAACTTCCTCACCGCCCCCAGACTCTGGGACAAGTAGGCGTTACTCTCAGTCAATCCGGTGTGTACCAATGGATTGTCTATATGGAGTACGGTATATGCGAATGCCTGTAATTGCAGTCCAAGAAGGGTGTCTTCGTGGCCATAGTCCTGAAAATCGGTGTCAAAACGGCAGCGTTCGAACACTTGCTTCCTGATGCAGAAATTGAAGGAGGAAAACGACGCATAGGGATGCCGGTTGCGCTCTGCGGCCGGACGCATTTCCCGTTGCCTGCCATAAGACCAGCGCAGCAGTCTGTCGGCC
>JAGDCW010000080.1 GCA_017958305.1 Bacteroidales bacterium
ACCCATGGACCGCCCGACGGGCAATCTGACCATTTCCCCGGCCGCCTTGCTCAAAGGTATTTCATCGACCATCTTCGCTTCGGCCGACGACGAACTTCGCCCTGTCATGAACGGTGTCGTACTGGACATCACCGGCCAGGACCTGACTTTTGTGGCCTCCGACGCCCACAAACTGGTACGCCTGACCAATACCGCCTTCCACGGCGAAAACATGGATGCGGAAGCCCATTCCATGCTCATCCTGCGCAAGAAACCGCTCAATGTCCTGAAGAGCATCCTGGGACGTGAGGATGGGGAAGTGAACATCGTCTTCGACGAAAACCGCGTGGTCATCCGCCTGGGCGACTACACCATTTCCTCCCTGCTCATCGAGGGCCGTTTCCCCAACTACAAGGCTGTCATTCCGCAGAACAACCCCTATACCATCTGGATCGACCGTCAGTCGATGCTCAATGCCTTGAAGCGTGTCTCCATCTGCTCTGACCAGTCCAATGGCCTGATCCGTATGGACATCAAGGACAACCAGTTGAAAATCTCGGCCCAGAACTCCGATTTCTCCACTTCGGCCCAGGAAGCTGTCAGCTGCCAATACGGCGATGCCGAACTGGTCATCGGCTTCAAGGCCCAGTTCCTGATCGACATCCTTTCGAACATCGGTACCCAGGATGTGGTCATCAAGCTGGCCGATCCCGCCCATGCCGGCCTGATCATGCCTGCCGAGAACGAGGAGAACGAAGATCTGCTCATGCTGCTCATGCCGATGATGATCAAAGCTTAAGCTTGCCTTATGGAGCTGAATCTGAAAAACCCGCTGGTCTTCTTCGATCTGGAGACGACCGGCATCAATATCGTCACCGACCGCATCGTGGAGATTTCCTATCTCAAGGTCTATCCCGACGGCCATGAGGAAAGCCATACCTACCGGGTGAATCCCGGCATGCCCATTCCCAAGGAGGCCTCGGATGTGCATCACATCACCGACGAGGATGTGAAGGATTGTCCCACCTTCCGTGAAATCGGAAAAGTCATCGCCAACGACATCAAGGGTTGCGATCTGGCCGGCTTCAACTCCAACCGTTTCGACATTCCTCTGCTGGCCGAGGAATTCCTGCGCAACGACATAGACATCGATCTGAGCACCCGCAAGATGATCGATGTGCAGGTGATTTTCCATCGCATGGAGCAGCGCACCCTGACGGCCGCCTACAAGTTCTATTGCCACAAGGACCTGGTCGGCGCCCATGGCGCTGAAGCCGACACCAAGGCCACCTACGAGGTGCTCAAGGCCCAGCTGGACCGTTATCCGGACGACCTGGAAAACGACATCGCCAAGCTGGCCGAGTTCTCTCATCAGACCCGCAATGTGGATTTTGCCGGCAAGATCGTGTACAACGCCAATGGCGTGGAAGTGTTCAATTTCGGCAAATACAAGGACATGCCCGTCGAGGAGGTGCTGAAAAAGGACACCGGCTATTACGGCTGGATGATGAACGGCGATTTCCCGCTGAACACCAAGAAAGTATTGACCAATATCCGGCTGCGGCAGCAGCAGACACTGTTTTAAGCCATGCTTGAAGGAAAGAGAATCATTCTGGGCATTACCGGCAGCATTGCCGCCTACAAGGCAGCCTATCTGGTGAGGGCCCTCAAAAAGAAAGGAGCGGAGGTGCAGGTGGTCATGACCCCCGCCGCCAAGGAGTTCATCACCCCGGTCACGCTCTCGCCGCTGAGCGGACGGCCTGTCGTCAGCGAGTTTTTCTCGGCCAACGACGGGGTTTGGCACAGCCATGTCGATCTGGGGCTTTGGGCAGATGCCATGCTGGTGGCTCCCGCCACGGCTTCCACCATCGGCAAGATGGCCAATGGAATAGCCGACAACATGCTTATTACCACCTATCTGTCGATGAAATGTCCGGTCTTTGTCGCTCCGGCCATGGACCTGGACATGTACCGTCATCCTTCCACACAGCACAACCTGCAGCTGCTGGCTTCCTACGGCAACCATATCATCGAACCGGCCAGCGGTGAACTGGCCAGCGGCCTGGAAGGCAAGGGACGGATGGAAGAGCCCGATGCCATCGTGGCCACCCTGGAACGTTTTTTTCAACAAAGGGCCAGTCTCAGCGGTAAAACCGTACTGATCACGGCTGGCCCGACCTATGAGAAAATAGATCCGGTGCGCTTTATCGGCAATTATTCCTCGGGCAAGATGGCTTTTGCCCTGGCGCGTGCCTGTGCCGCACGCGGTGCCCATGTGGAATTGGTGAGCGGTCCGGTCTCCCTGGCCACGCCGGCCGGTGACATACACCGCACCGATGTGGAATCCGCCGCCCAGATGCACGAAGCTTGCGAAAGGATCTTTCCCGGCTGCCAGGCAGCCATCCTCTGTGCCGCCGTGGCGGATTTCCGTCCGGCCGCCTGTGCCGACAGCAAGATCAAGCGGGAGAAAGGCGGCATGACCCTGGCCCTGGAGCCTACGACCGATATCGCCGCCGCCCTGGGGGCTGCCAAACGTCCCGGCCAGGTGTTGGCCGGATTCGCGCTGGAAACCGACAACGAGGCCGTCAATGCCCGGGCCAAGCTGGAGAAAAAGCACTTGGATTTCATTGTCCTGAATTCCCTGCAGGATCCCGGTGCCGGATTTAGGACCGACACCAACAAAGTGACTGTCATATCCCGTCAGGAGACGCGGGCCTATCCGCTCAAGAGCAAGGCGGCTGTGGCCGAGGATATCGTCGATTGCCTGACAACCTGCCTGGCCTGAACAAACAGCGATGATCTCTTCCAGAAAAATATGGCTGTTGCTGACACTCCTTGTCATTGAGCTGTCGATGTCCTTTGCCCGGGCACAGGAACTCAATGCCCGCGTGCAGATCAACACCGACCAGATCAGCGGCACGGACAAAGCCGTTTATGAGACTTTCCGCACGGCCGTGACCGAGTTCCTCAATACCCGGTTGTGGACCCAGGTGGCTTTCTCGCGCAACGAAAAGATCGACTGCAGCTTTGTCTTCATCTTCCAGAAGAGGGAAGACGCCCACCATACGGCCGAAATGCAGATCACATCGAGAAGACCGGTCTTCAACGCCTCCTACATGTCGCCCATGCTCAACGTGCGGCAGGTGGTCGAATTCGATTATCAGGAAGGCAAGCGGCTCGACTACAATCCCAACAGCATCGACGACAATCTGGTGGCCCTGCTGGCCTTCTGGAGCTATGTCATCCTGGGAATGGACTTCGATTCCTTCGCTTCCCTGGGTGGCGAGCCTTTCTTTCAGGAAGCCCAAAACATCGTTTCCCAAGCCCAGGGCATGCTGGGCGACAGCTGGCGGGCCCGCGACGACGATCGGAACTGCTGGGGCTGGATGAATGCCATCAACGACGAAGGGCAGAAATGCCTGCGGCTGTTCAACTATCAGTATCACCGCCAAGGACTGGACCGCATGTCCGAGCAGATGGAAGAGGCCCGCAAGACCGTCACCGGGCTGTTCGCCTCCCTCAAACCGGCTCGTGACGACAATCCCCGCAGCCCATTGCTGGGTAATCTGGCCGATACCAAGATAGACGAATGGATACAGCTCTATTCCAAGGCGCCGGACAGCGAAAAGCAAGTTGTTTTCGACCAACTCAACGATATCTGGCCTGGACAGGGCAACCGCCTGCAGGCCATCAAAGAAAGACCTTAAAACCATGTTACACAAACTGCACATCGAAAATTACGTCCTCATCGAGGGCATCGACCTGGAGTTCTCCCCAGGCTTTTCTGTCATCACGGGCGAGACCGGTGCCGGCAAGTCGGTGCTGATCGGCGCTGTCGGACTGGTCCTGGGCCAACGTGCCGACCTGAAGATGATCAAGGAGGGCAGGGAACGCTGCCTGATCGAAGCCGAGTTTACGGATATCAGTCCCTTGGAACCCTATTTCAAGGAAAACGATCTGGAATACGATCCCATGTCGTGCGTTGTGAGACGCGAATTGTACACCAACGGCAAAAGCCGGGCTTTTGTCAACGATTCTCCCGTCTCCTTGAACCAGTTGAAGGACCTGGGCAGCCGCCTGGTAGACATCCATTCCCAACACGAGAACCTCTTGCTGGGCAAGGAATCCTTCCAACTTGACGCCCTGGACACCGTGGCCAAGACGGGGGCCTGTCGCGCCTTGTATCAACAGGCATGGCAGGACTATCGCGACAAAGCCGCAAAGGTGGATTTTTTGGCCGAAGAGCTCCAGAAAGGACAAGAGGAAAAAGACTTTATCAGCTTCCAATTCAAACAGTTGGATCAAGCCGGACTGAGAGCGGGCGAGCAGGCCGGACTCGAAGAGGAACTGGAAGTGCTCAGCCACACCGAAGAAATCAAGAGCGGGTTGGCCCGCCTCAAGGAGTATTTCGATGCCGAGGACAACGGTATTTGTGTCCGGCTCAAGGCGGCCACGCAAACCGCCGAACACCTGTCGGACGTATTTCCCAAAATCCAGGATGCCTGTTCGCGGCTGGATTCGGCCCTGATCGAGCTCAAAGACCTGAGCCGCGATGTCGGACACTGGGACGCCTCAGTCGAGCTGAACCCGCAACGGCTGCAGGAAGTGGAGGACAGGCTGGGTCTGTTGTTCGACCTGCAGCAGCGCCACCACGTAAAGAGCGTGGAAGAACTGATTGGCTTGAAAGAGGATTATCAAAAGCGTCTGCAAATCATCGACACAGGCGACGAACAGTTGAAACTGGCCCGGGCAGCCATGCAGGCAGCCCGTCGGAAGGCCGAGGATGCCGCCGGGGCTTTGTCTGCGAAACGCGCCTCGGTTGTCTCGGCCATCGAGCAGTATATGGAGGCACAGTTGCAGCAGCTGGGCATGCCGCATGCCCGTTTCCAGGTGGAGATGACGGCCAAGGAAATGGATGCCAGCGGGGCGGACAAGGTCGTTTTTCTGTTTTCCGCCAACAAGAATGCCCTGGTACAGCCCATCAGCCAGATTGCCTCGGGCGGTGAAATCTCCCGCCTGATGCTTTGCCTGAAAGCTTTGATCGCCGATGTGGGCCAGGGCTCCGTGCTGCTGTTTGACGAAATAGACACAGGCGTGTCGGGGGAAATCGCACACAAGATGGCTTTGCTCATGCAGGAAATCGCCCGCAACCGGCAAGTGCTGTGCATTACGCATCTGCCTCAGATCGCCGCCCGTGGCGCCTGGCATTACAAGGTAGAGAAATCCGACACCGAAGAGCAAAGCCTGAGTTCGGCCCGGCTGCTGACCGAGGCGGAAAGAGTGGAGGAAATAGCCCAGATGTTGAGCGGCGCCGCCCTGAGCGAGGCAGCCGTCAAGAATGCCAAGCATCTGATTTACGGAGATTAAACCATTGAACCCCATGTATTATAACAGAAAACAGCCCGGTAGCGGCAACGAGATGATCTTCGGCATACGTGCCGTCATGGAGGCCGTCGCCGCCGGCAAGGATGTCGACAAGATCTGGATACGCAAGAATCTGGAGAGCAATCTGGCCCGGGAACTCTTCGAGCAGTTGAAGGGTACGAATATCCCCGTCCAGCGCGTTCCCCAGGAGAAACTCAACCATATCACCACCAAGAACCACCAAGGAGTGATCGCCTTTGTCTCGCCCGTCACCTATCAACGGCTCGAACAACTGGTGCCGCTGTGGTACGAGGCCGGCAAGCAGCCCCTGGTCGTCGCCTTGGACAGCGTGACCGATGTGCGCAATTTCGGCGCCATTGCCCGTACCTGCGCCTGTGCCGGTGTGGATGCCATCGTCCTTCCCATGAACAACAGCGTCACGGTCAATGCCGACGCGGTCAAGACCTCGGCCGGCGCCTTGCACACCTTGCCCGTCTGCCGCGAAAACAGCCTGCGCGATGCTTTGCGCTATCTCAAAGACTCGGGCTTCCATCTGGTGGCCGCCACCGAAAAGGCCTCCCAGATGTACACGGCCGCCGATTACAGCGGTCCCACCGTCATTGTCATGGGGGCAGAGGACACTGGAATCGCCCCCGAACACCTGCGTATTTGCGACGAACTGGTCCAGATACCCATCCTGGGCAACATCGCTTCGCTCAACGTCTCGGTGGCAGCCGGTATCATGATTTACGAAGCAGTCAGACAAAGACAATGACCCATCTCTTTTTGGACGTTTTCAAAGACACCTTGATGATCACCACTTTTGTGCTGGTCATCATGTTGTTTATAGAGATATTGAATATCTCCACCCAAGGCAATTGGCATCGCGGTCTGTCGCGCTCGCCCCGTTTGCAGACCCTTGTGGCCGCCTTGCTGGGCCTGATCCCGGGCTGTTTCGGCGGTTTTGCCGTCGTGTCGATGTATTCGCACGGCATCCTTCATTCGGGCGCCTTGCTGGCCGCCATGATCACCAGCATCGGCGACGAATCCTTTGTGATGCTGGTACAGATGCCCGAAAAGACCCTGCTCATCCTGCTCATCCTCCTGGCCCTGGCCTTGCCGGCCGGCTATGCCGCCCGAAAGCTTTTTCCACGCATCTCGCCCAGGGCCGTCCATCCCGAGCACCTGGTTTTGCACGAGCATGAACAGCCCGGACGCATCCGTTTGAAAGAACTGCCGGGCCGATGGAAAAAGCATTTGTCGCATCCCAGCTTCGCCCGTGCCCTGCTCTCGGCCGGTCTGGTGGGCTTCATCGTCGTGTTGGCCATGGGTGGCTTCGAACATGGCCATGAAATGCCGCAGGCAGTCTCTGAAGGCGGTTCCGGCGGGCTGCATCTGCCTTTGGAGGAACGTTGGTTCAACCTTGTCTTCCTGGCCCTGGCATTGACCGTGCTGATGACTGTGCTCACTGTGAGCGAGCATTTTCTGGAGCATCACCTTTGGGAACATGTCATCCGCAAGCATTTTTTGAAGATCTTCCTTTGGACCCTGGCGGCTTTGACGCTGGTCCACATGCTGGAATACCGCATGGAGGCGCTCGATTGGATCAACCGCAACCCCTATGTGCTGCTGCTTTTGGCCGTGGCCGTCGGTCTGATTCCCGAATCCGGGCCCCATTTGGTGTTTGTAGGCCTGTTCCTGGGCGGTCATATCCCTTTCTGCATCCTGCTGGCCAACGCACTGGTGCAGGACGGTCACAGTTCGCTGCCTTTGTTTGCCGAGGACAAGAAGGCTTTTGTCGTGGTCAAGGGAATCAAAATGCTGCTGGCACTGCTCATCGGCGGCCTGGGATTGCTGCTCTGAGCGTCACCCGACCAAGGGCATACCCCAAACGACACTGTCCATAAAAGCAACAGTCCCCGGAAGTAGCGACACTTCCGGGGACTGTTTGTATGCAGGGTTGTCTTCTGCTTAGAAGAGCACCTTGGCGGCTTTCTTGCCATCGGTGATCAGATAGAGACCCGGAACCAGGCCTTCTACACTGTGTTCACCGGCTTCGAGACGCAGGCTGCGGACTGTCTGTCCAAAGACATTGTAGATGTTCACGACAGCCGTTTCGTCGGTGCGCAGCAACAATTGCGACTCACGGACAGCCACCTGCAAGCCTTCGCGGCTGTCGGCGACAGCGTTCGAACGGATGGCGTCGATCACACCGTAGCAGACACGCGGACCGACATAGCCACCGTTGGTGCCGGCTGTGAACAAGGGCGATTCGTTGCCGATGAAGAAGGTGCTTTCGTCCTGGAAGAGTTCATCGATTTCCAGATCGAACCAGAAGAGCGGCGTGCCGCGGTTCACCATCTTTTCGTCACCGGAGGAGACGTAGAGGTTCTGGCTCTTGTTCTTCTGGGCAACAGGGTTGGGATCTTCACCGTCGCCATCGTAGTACTCACCGTCGAAGTAGTTGTTCAGCAGGTTGACATGGGCTTGCTGTCCCTTGGCCGGCATGAACAAGGCCAGGTTGGAAACGGGGTAGTACAGGTCGCTCCAACGCTGGTAGAAGATGTTGTCGTTGATGTCGATGTTGACATCGAAGCCATTAGCATTGGAGGTGAATTCCAAGAAGTTACGATTCTTCTCAGCATGACCGCCCAACTTGTAGAACAAATTGTGGCAAATGGTGATGTTGATGGTCGAATCCTGCGAAGTCGAGGCTTGACGGGCAATGTTGAACAACTGGCTGCCGTGGAAGTTGGAAACGATGTTGTTGACAAAGACAAAGTTGTCAAGCTCGTACTTGATGCTCGAATTGTTGACAAACTGGATGAAGTGGGCACCCATGGACTTGCCGTCGCAAGGACGGGAGCCGCCCATGTTGTCGAAGTAGCAGTTTTCGAAACGGAGTTCCTTGATGACTGCATAGTTGCAACCCGTGTTGGAGCGGAAGATTTCCTGGTTGTCCAGGTCGTAGAAGTTGCAATGGCGTACGGTCCAGGTCTCCATGATCGAGTCGCGGACGTTGACATAGAAAGGAGAGTAGGTCTCCAGGTTGTAACCCGTGTAGGTGGTCGTGTCACGCCATGTCAGGCCTTCGAAGACCAGGCTGGACAGCTTGGCGCCGTTGCTCGAAGAGATGCGGCCGAACAGGACGGGTTCCTCGTCCTGGGCATTGCGGATCAGCAACGAACCGTGATGCTGCGGATAGACCAGTCCGGAGGCACCCAACAGATAGACGCCGTTGTCTTCGTCGCAAGCGGCCAGCTCGATGGTGTCACCCGGTACGGAGATCTGCAGGGCCACCTTCAGTTCGGGCACATTGTGGACAGTCAGGACACCGGCCTGGGCACGATCCACGTAGCAGTCGGCCGAACCCACATAGGTGTGGTTGACACCGGCCGTATAGAGGGCGGATGCCTTGGAAATCTCCATGCCTTCACCCTGGAAGACGACGCCGAAGCGGGCGGCATCGAGCGTATTGCTTTCGATGGTGAGCGTGTCGGGCCATACAGCGAAGGCCGTGACATTTTCTGCGGGCTCAGCCAGCAGGTTGTTCAATACCTGGACTTTCAATCCTTCGGCGGGCTGATAGAAATGCAGTCCGTGATAGGGAGCGGCCGTGAGGGCCGAATTCTTGCTCTGGAACATCAGGTTGTTGTTGACTTGTGCCGTCACAGGAATCCGAGGCTCCTTTTCAAAGCCGATCAGGTTGTTGTTGGCTGCATCGCAGGCGAAGAACGTGTTGTTGACGACAGAGAGGGCCAGCTGGTCGTTGCTGAAGGCCGTCTGGCCGAAGACGATCATCTCACGGAGGGAGGATCCGTTGAAACGGTTCTCCTTGACGATGACACTTTCCATGGCGACAGTGCCGTCGGCGACCTTGCACAATTGCGTGGCGGCCTTCTGTCCGAACATGTTGTTATTGACGCTCAACTGCTTGAGCTGGGCACCACCGTTGACTTCGACCAAGGTGGCGGCAGCGTCGGCCTCTTGACCGAGACGGCAGTTCTGGATGGTCAGCGTGCCGGCCACGGTGTCGTTGGCGGCCAGCGAAATGAACTTGCCTGCCTTGTCGTGGGTCAGGATCAGGTTGTCAAACATCAGGTCGTTGAACTTCATGGCAGTCTTGCCTTTGAACTGACCGGACAGTACGACATCCTTGCCCTGGCTTGCACGGAACACCAAATTGTTGAGGGAGGCATCGATGGTCAAGCCTTCGGCAGGCAGGTCGTAGGCGCCACTGGCGTCGGTGCTGGGCTTCATTTCGATGACAATCTGCTGGAGATTCAAGGCAGCGTAGTCATAGACCAAAGCACCCTGCAACTCGGACAGGTTCTCGACCAGGGCCCCGCCGGCCACCATGGTGAACTGGGGCTCGACAAAGACATTGGCCGAGCTGACATAGCGGATGGCGTTGTTGACAATCTGGAGGGCAAGGTCGTTCAAATAAGGCTGGCCGGCCACGGGCAGGGCCACCAGCATGTATTTGGCAGCCGGGGTGCCGTTGAGCTCGTGGATGGAAACCATGCCGTTGGCATTGGCAGGCGTGGCAATCATATAACCTTCCTGGCCATTGTACTGGGCGGCGCTGAAACCAGCTGTCGTGAGCGTGGCTTCAGGAGCGTCTGTGAAAAGCTGGCCGGTGATCAGGTCGGTCAGCTTCACGCCGCTGAAGACGGGATGGAAGGTGAAGTGGCTGTTGGAAGCCAGCTGGACAGCCTGACTGGTCTGGACGGGGCTCCAGTTCCAGGCACCGGAGGCATAGACATCGGCATTGAGGTTGAGCAGCGGCTTCTGACCGATAAGGGCCTGGCAAGCTGCGGCAATGCTGGAATTGGCCGGAACAAAGGCACTCAGGATCACCAGGTCGTAGTCGCTGAGTTTGCTCTGGATGTTCTCGGCGGTGATGTCCTGCCAAAGCTGCTGATGGAGTACATCGACATCCAGGTCGGCGTTCTTCAGGAGGGCAGGCAGCAACTTGACATCCAGGGAGTCGGCCGTGGTGGCACGGGCCAGGATGTGGATACGGTCGGTGGCATTGTTGATATAGGCGATCTTCAAGGCACCTTCGTTCACCTTGTAATAATCATCGTAACCCATGAGGCGAAGGGCGGAAATCATCAGTTCGCCGCCGTTTCCGTAGGTGCCGTTGTCGGGCATGATACGGATTTGGGTCGTGGCGGCGTTGTCCATGCCACTGAGCGGTACACTGACAGCGGTTTTGTCACCGGTCTGCTCGAACTTGCCGGCTACCGTCCAGGCGGTCTGGCCGGCGACACGGGTCACCACGACGACAGACGTGGCCGAGGAGAGCAGGCTGAAGTTGAACTGGAGTTCCATATCCTGGTAACCGGTGGTCGGGACATCCAACTGGAAGTAATCCTTATGCTGGCTGTCCTGGGTGAAATCCACCGACTGGTTGGCCTGCATGCCCTGGATGCGGGTGGCATACTGCGAGCCGTCGTAACCCAGTGAGAAGCCCTTGGAGGCGGTCAGTTTGCCACGGACCACGCCCAGGTCGGAAGCATAGAGGTCGTATTTGGCCGATTCAAAGCCTTCGACGCCTGTAACATGCGATGTCAGATCGACTGTGCCGCTGGCCTTGGGATGATACTCGAAAGTCCAGCCGGCAATGGTGCCGTCGAATTCGGGAATGTCACTTTCCTCGATACCGGCGTAGATCTTGATGCGGTTGATGTTGACCTTTTCGTTGTTGTTCAAAGGGGTGGTCACTTCCATTTTGGTGCCGGTCAGATAGATGCGGATGGAATCCTTGGCATCGAAACGGGCACCGACGCGGCCTCTGTCACGCATGCCGTTGACTGCGTGCCAGGCATAGCTGTTGTTGTGGTCGTTGGTGATTTTCAGACCGCGCATACCTGTACCCCAATATTCTATATAAATGGAGTCGCAGGCAGGAAGGGTCAACACCAGGGTGTCGGTCTTGCCAATCAGGATGGCGTTGAGCGGGTCGGTCGTCGAGGAGGCGCCCAGGAATTCGGCCATCGAGGAGTTGCCCGACAGGGAAGGGGCGGCTTCGCCGAATTCCCAGCCCGTAGCACTGAAGAAATCAGGCTTGGAGAAACTGCCTCTTTCGCAGAGCTGCCCCGAATCATAGACCACATAATCCTCCGGATCGGTGATCAAAGCCCATGCCGGATTCAGGAACAAGCCAGTCATCAGCACAGACAGAAACAAAGCTTTGGTTTTCATACAATTATAGTTTTAAGTTGGTAAATGTATATCTTACGAACGTTCTTCTCTAAGGTCGAGACAAACCACATTCTCAACGTGTTGCGTATGGGGGAACATATCCACCGGCTGGATGGCTGTGACCCGGTAGGCGACATCGAGCAGGCTCAGATCGCGGGCCTGGGTGGCCGGATTGCAACTCACATAAACCACACGGCGGGGCCGGGCCGACAAGATGGTATGGACCACATCCTCGTGCATGCCGGCCCGTGGCGGGTCGGTGATGAGCACGTCGGGAGCGCCGTGGCGGGCCAGAAAGTCTTCGTTGACGATATCCTTGACATCCCCGGCAAAAAAGAGGGTATTGTCCAAACCGTTCAACGAGGCATTGACCCGGGCGTCTTCGATGGCCTCGGGCACATATTCCACACCGATCACCTGACGGGCCTGCCGTGCCAGGAAATTGGCGATGGTGCCCGTGCCGGTATAGAGGTCATAGACCAGTTCCGTGCCTGTCAGGGCGGCAAACTCCCTGACCACGCTGTACAGGCGGTAGGCCTGGGCGGAATTGGTCTGGTAGAACGATTTCGGACCGATCTTGAACCGTAGGTCTTCCATCTGCTCCAGGATGTAGTCGCGTCCGCCAAAGACGAAGACCTCCCGGTCGAAAATGGTGTCGTTGCATTTGTCGTTGACGATATAGAGCAGGGAAGTGATCTCGGGAAATGTTGCGGCGATGTGCTGCATCAGCGCCTGGATACGATCCTTTTCGGGGTCGTGGAAGACCACGATGACCATCTTTTCACCCGTCGAAGCCGTGCGAACGATCAGATTGCGCATCAAACCCGTCTGGCTGCGCAGGTTAAAGAAGGAGTAGCCCTGCTCGCGGCACCAGGCTTTGATGTCACGGCGAAGCAGATTGGAAAAATCCTCCTGCAGGTGGCAGGTGTCGATGTCGAGGACCTTGTCGAACATGCCGGGGATGTGGAAACCCAGGGCCAGGTTGTCTTCCGGGGAGAATTCCTGGCCGGAGGCCACCTCTTCATAGGTGCGCCAGCGCTTGTCGGAGAAGGTGAATTCCAACTTGTTGCGGTATCCGACGGTTTTCTCCGAACCCAGGATGGGACGAGGCTCGGGCAATTCGACCTTGCCGATGCGGCTGAGATTGTCCATCACCTGTTGCTGTTTGAAACGCAATTGGGCCGGGTAGGGCAGGTGCTGCCACTGACAGCCGCCACACACGCCGAAATGGCTGCAGAAAGGCTCGACACGCTCCGCAGAGCGGCTCACATAGCGGACAATCCGCCCCAGGGCATGCTGCTTGCGTTTCTTGACTATCTGCACATCCACAACGTCGCCCGGAGCGCCGAACGGCATGAAAATGACCATATTATCCACCCGCGCCAAAGCATTGCCTTCGGCGGCGACATCGGTAACGGTCACATTTTCAATCAATGGAAGATTCTTCCGCTTTCCCAAGTATTTAGTATTTATGCGACCTCAAAAGTACGTTTTTCGCATCAAACAGAAAAACGGATGGCCGTAAAATAGATAAAAATCATTACTTTTGTCCTGGGAAAAGCCGACTCACAGTATTGCATGATTACCTTTTATTATGTCGTTGTCCTGGCTGCCCTGGTCTTGTGCCTGACCGGTGAACAGATCAAGGTGAACCGCTGGATCTGGCTCCTCGGCATGGGGGTGGTCCTGGCCTTGATTGCCGGCCTGAAAGGCCGCAACGTCAGTGTGGACGACCATGTGTTCATGGATTTCTACAAGAATTCCATGCCGCTGTACATGCTGGTGTTGCAGCCCAAAGCCTTTTTCCTGGCCGACAGCGTGGAGCCTTCCTTCCTGCTGATTTCCTCCCTGCTCAAGTTCATCCTTCCCTATGACACGGGGTATGCGGTCTTGATATTCCTTTTCGCCATAGCGGCCGTGGGCCTGAAGATGAAAGCCATCCAGGATTATTCCGAATTCGCCTTCTTTTCCCTGTTCATCTATGTTTGCGACTATTTCCTGCTACACGAGATCGTCCAGGTGCGCGCCGGATTGGCCGCCGGCATCGCCATGATGAGCTTCCGGTACATCATTTCACGCGATTTCGGGAAATTCGCCCTGGTCATCCTGCTGGCCACCTTGTTCCATTATTCGGCGATTATCTTTTTCCCCTTCTATTTCCTCAGTACCAAGCACATCAATCCCTTGACCTATATCGCCGTGATTGTCGTGCCTTACCTGCTGATGAAGGCCGGTGTGGATCCCATCACCCTGTTGTCCAAGTACGACCTGGGGGTCTATTCCGAAAAAATACGCATTTACCAGGCCGAGCAGTTCTTCAAAGGATTCAAGATCAACGAGATGAACGCAACGCTGCTGTTCCAGTTGCTGCTGTCGGGCTTCCTGTTGTATTACCGCAAGGAACTGCCCGGGAAATCACCCTACGGCATACTTTTCCTGAAAATCAACATGATATCCATCGGAGTGTTCTATCTCTTCATGCCATTGGCCGTCTTCGCCTTCCGCCTTTGGGAGATGCTGAACATCATCCTGATATTCCTGATTCCCTACCTGATATACTTCATCAAGCCACGCTGGCTGCCCGAACTCATCACCGTGCTGGTGGCACTGGGGCTTTTCGGTAACATTTTGATGCAAGGATATCTGAGACCTTATATGCTGGTATTCTGATGGAAAGACCGACCGATTTGAAGTCATGGCTGCGCTGGCCGCAGGGCACGTTGCGGGAGCAAGTGGGGGAGATGCTCTTCCGTCTGAACTGGCTGCTGGCCCTGGTCATGGTTTTTTCGCTCTGCATGCCGGACATCTGGGTCTGCAACTGTTTCTTCTTCTGGGCGCTCACCTGGTTTTTGGAAGCCCTCGCCAATGGTCGCCTGCTGCATCCCCGCTTTGACCGGAGGCACATCGTGATCTATCTGATGGTGCTGTTCTATGCGGTGATGCTTGTTTCCCTGCTTTATACCGACAACCTGCACTATTCCAAGCGTGTGCTGGAGCGACGGGTGGCTTTCATCGTACTGGCCCTGATGGCCGTCTTCAGCCTTCACCCCGACTACCGGCTCAAGCCCCTGCTCACCGCCTTTGTGGCCGGTGCCGCCTGCAGCCTCGTTTTGATGCTGGTCTGGCCGGTGTTGCACTATCTGAGTGATTTCGGATTCCGCAACTACCTGCATCAATTTCCATCGGCCTACATTGTGAGTATGCTGGCCGTCAAGCACCGGGCCTTTTTCGGCATCATCCAGCTGATGGCCTGGCTCACGTTTTACGCAGCCTTCCGTCAAAAAAGACTGCCCGACAGGCTCAAGAAACGATCCTGGCTGCTGTTTGTGAGCTACAGCCTGCTGCTGTTGGCCTGGTGCATCTTGTCGCAAGGACGCCTGAACATCATCCTGGCCGTTTTGCTGCTGTTTTGGATGTTGATCGATCTCAGTCGCGAATATGTCCGGAAATGCCGGCCGGCCGTTATTGTTTTGCTTGGTCTGGCCCTGCTGGCCGTCGGCCTGGTCTGGCACTATCATCCTGCCTTCGACCGCATCCGGCCCGAATATTTGAAAAACCAGGACAACGAGCAGTTGCAGGAAGGACGCATCGGCATTTGGACGGCAGCCTTGGAGGTGCTCCAGGAAGACCATGTCTGGCTCACTGGGGCCGGAGTGGGCGATGCCAAGGACCTGCTGATGGCCAAATACAAGCAACTGCATCTGGCCAGTGACATCATCGCCAACCGTTCCCATGCCCACAACACTTTCCTGCACACCGCACTTGAAAGCGGCCTGCCCGCTGTCTTGATCTGGACAGCCATCCTGCTGTTGCCCCTGCTGCTGTGCACCCGTCAGCAACGCCCACTACTGACGGCGGCCACCCTGTGCTGGCTGCTGCTGATGACCACCGAGACGGTGACCATGCAGGCCGGAGGTTTTATTGCCTTCGCCTTGATGCAATTTGTCTGGGCGATGACCGGCTACGGACGGATACAGTCCGCCAGTTGTGAGGAAAAGAGTTCTTGGTTGGAAAACAGTTTCGTCAGTCGCATATGGGTCTGTCTGGCGAATGTTGCCGCCTTGTCGGTGGTCTTGACGGCGCTGTTTCTTTGCTGCGGGCCCAGGGGGCACGATCCCCGTCGGCCGCAGACCTATGCCGTAAAGCCCTATACGCTGGTGCGGGAATTGCCCGGTCAGGTGCCGGCCGAGTTACAGAACTGCCAAGGCTATCAGATCTCCAGTCTTTCGGAAGGCTACGATATGCCCGAAATAAACGCCGTTGACTTCATCACGGGCTTTTGCCTGCGCGACACCGGCAAGCACCGATTCAGCGCCTGGTGCTATGTAAGCCGTGATTTCAACGGCAGCGCCGTCATGCTGCGCACGTCGTCCTATGCCGACATCTACAGATACATGGCGCCCTACGACCTGGACCGCCGGGAGACATGGCAGAAACTGGAAATCCGTTTCGACGGGATGGATCCGTCCGTGCCTTTCACGCTGTTTTTCCGCCTGCCTCAAGCCCGGAGGGACTTGTCGGGTTTGACCGGCTATGTTATTTTTGCCTTGCCTCAATTCGAAGACTGATGAACCAGGATATCGCCATACTCCTCTGTGTCTATAACAGTGCCGACTTCCTGCCGGATTTGCTGGATTCACTATATGCCCAGACTTGTCGGGATTTTGTCATATATGTGCATGACGACGGCTCGACAGACAATACCCTGGATGTCCTGGAGAAATACCGGCAGCGTTACGGCAAACTGACCATCGACCACGATCCGCAGCCCGGGCGACAGGCCATGGGCAGTTTCATGTGGTTGCTCGAACAGCATCCCGGCCACCCGTACTATATGTTCTGTGACCACGATGATGTATGGCTGCCCGAAAAAACCGCCTTGACCCTGGCCAAGATGAAGGAATGTGAAAAAAAACATCCCGGCTGCCCGGTGGCGGTCAATACCGATCTCTGTGTCGTGGACAACGAACTGCATGTCATCCATCCTTCCTTTTGGCAATACAACGGCATCGACCGCCGTCTGCTGTCGGACTTCAACTACCTGACTGTCTGCAACGCTTTCACCGGTTGCACAATGATGATCAATGCCCGGGCTCGTGAGATCAGTTTGCCGCTGGGTCGGAAAGCCCTGATGCACGACAAATGGATTGCCCTGAAAGTGGCCGACCATCCCGACGGAGTGCTCGGCTATGTGCCGCAACCCACCATCCTCTACCGGCAGCACGGCGACAACGAAGTGGGAGCCCAATCGGTGGGAGCAGAGTACTACCTGCGCCGCCTGTACCACCTGCGCGACACCTGGCAGATGAACCGGCGGACCCTGGCCATGAGCCGCGAGATCCGACCGTTCCCTGTCTTGAAGTATCTCTATTACAAAGTGATGTATTTTATCCAGAAACGAAAATAGTATGGCCCTCTACATTGTCATTGCCGCCGTTTTGCCTGCATTTGTCCTGTTGTTCTATATCTACCGCAAGGACAGTCAGCAGCCCGAGCCTGCCGGACAGTTGCTGAAAGGCTTTCTCTACGGCATCCTTTCTGTCTTCGCTTCCCTGGCCATCTCCAAGCCTTTGGAAGCCCTGGGAATCTTTGCTTCCGAGAGCCAGACCCTGCTCGGCCAAATCGGTGTGGCCTTTTTCGGGGCTGCCATTCCCGAGGAGACGGCCAAACTCTTTATGCTGTGGTTGTTGCTGCGCAGCAATCCATACTTCGACGAGAAAATGGACGGTATCGTCTATGCTGTCTGCGTGGGGATGGGTTTTGCCGCCACCGAGAATATCATGTACCTCTTCCAAAACTACGAAGACTGGGTCAGTGTGGGCATCATGCGCGCCCTGATCTCGGTGCCGGGCCATTTCGCCTTTGCCGTGCTGATGGGCTATTACTATTCCCTGGTACATTTCACCACGCAACAGATCAGCCTGAGAACCGACGAGAACGGCGAATTGTTGTTCCGTATCGACGAAAAGGCCCCCGTCCGCCGCGACCGCAGCCGTCTGTTGGTTTGGACAGCCCCGGTGCTGGCCCACGGCATCTTCGACAGCATACTGATGGTATCGAGCATCATGCCGGCCCTGTCGGCCTTGCTCAGCTTCGCCTTCATTTTCTTCTGTTTTCGGCTGCATAAATTCAGTTTCAGCCGTATCAAAGCCCACCTGCCTCGTCAAACCAGTTAAAACCACCTCATGAAACCCGATGACAAAAGGCCTACACGCCGCGATCGAATCACCGTGTGCCGGATAGAAGAACCCGATACGTTGATGGCTTTCCTCGAGAAGCGCTTCAAGGACCTCTCCCGCACCAGTGTCAAATCCTTGCTGAGTCATCAGCAAGTATTGGTCAACAACCAGGTGACCAGGCAGTTCGATGCTCCTTTGGAAAAAGGGGATACGTTGGAAGTGCATTGGGACAAGGGACGTTCGACACTGAAACATCCCAAGCTCGAGATAGTCTATGAGGACCATTACCTGATTGTGGTCGAAAAGGGCGCCGGCCTGCTCACCATAGCCACGCCCCGGGAACGTCAGAAGACGGCCTATTCCATCCTGAGCGAATACGTCAAGCAGAAGTCGCCCGGCAACAAGATATTCGTCGTCCATCGGCTGGACCGCGAGACTTCCGGCCTGCTGCTTTTTGCCAAGACCCCCGAAGTGCAGTCGCTCATGCAGGACAACTGGCGCTTTGCCGTGAGCCAGCGCAAATACGTGGCCGTGTTGGAAGGCGAACTGAAAACCGGCGACGGCACAGGGCAGGGGACCGTCACTTCCTATCTCTGGGAGAGCAAGGCTTTTATCGTCTATGCCAGCCAGAATCCCGAGGACGGTGTCAAGGCGGTGACGCACTACAAGGTGCTCCGCACCGGCAATGGCTGCAGCCTGGTGGAATTCAAGCTGGATACGGGCCGCAAGAACCAGATCCGTGTGCAGATGAACAGCATCGGCTACCCGGTGCTGGGCGACTTGAAATACGGTGGCCACAAATCGGCCATGAACCGCATGGCCCTGCATGCATGCGTTTTGTCCTTCACCCATCCCGTCACTGGCGAAGCCATGAGCTTTGAGAGCAAAATCCCGGAGGAGTTCCTCTCTGCGGTGGAAACAAAATAGCTCAATAGTTTTCCGGGTGTTTGCCATATTCCAAAAAAAAAATACATTTGCACCGATTGATTATAAAGGAGATGAAAAAAGCATTATTGTCAGCAATCGGTTTTTTATCGTTCTTGACGATTGAGGCGCAGGAGCAAACTCCCATACAACAAGATCTACGGCGTCATAACCTTGAAATAACCTATGGGGGACCAGCCTTGTGTTATTTTGGGGAAGGTGAAAGTTACAACAAGAAGTACAGCCTCAGTGGCCTTTATGAGGATCAGGAAAATGCAACAGGGACTATCGTGATAGGTGTCCAGTACAACTATTTGCTCAAAAAGTGGCTCAGTGTCGGTGTGGATGTTTCCTGGGGACTTGTACAGGCAGAAATCAGCCCCGGATATGCTTTTCGGCAGAGCGCATGGGACGAAGGAACCACCCTTTATCAGAATATCATTTCGGTCATGCCTTCGGTAAGGGCAAGATGGCTACATACGCGTATAACACCTTCATGGGGCTTTTTCAGCATGTATTCAAAGGCGTCCGCAGGAGCTTATTTGTCTGTGGGCAATTACAAATCGACACAAGTCAAACCTGCCTGGGAGACCGTTTTTTTAGGATGGACTCTCGGATCGGAAACAATATATGCGTTCGAAGAAGTCGGATACGGAACTTGTTACCTCGTCCGCTTGGGTTTGGGTTTTAACTTTTAGATATTTCAGGTCATGAAAAAGATCATATTCGCATTTTTATTTGCCGTTGTATTTGTTTCCTGCGATCCACACTACGGAAAGGATTATTTTTCCCCCACCTATGTGAGCACACCTCTCAAAGAGTATATGCTGTGTATCTCCAACGACATTGTGACCGAATCCCTCAAAGAATTGGAATCGGCCCTGAAAATGGACAAAGAAGGCACGATGGCCAAATACTTCTATCAGACAAACGAATCCACTCTTGCGGCAGACGGTAGTGTCTGGACAGTCAAACGTGAGGGCACCCTCAAGGATGCCACCATTGCCAAGGTGGCAGGAGAACAGGCCTGGACAATCGTTTTTGATGGAGAGTATGCTTTCAGAGGAAATAAGTCTGATACTCAATTTACATTGAAGGCCGCGGCAGTCGATCCATCTGCTGTAGACCATAGGGACTGGAATGTGGAGATTGTCGGCAACCGGACGGAAGATGATGGCTACACTTGCACATTCAACCATATTGACGCCCCGATCAATTATCGCGCTGTCCATGACGCCGAGTCAAGCTGGAACGCTTTTGGCTTCCTCGAAATGAAGGTCGATAAAAACGGCACACAGGTCGATGCGCTCATAATGGAACTTCGCGGCGGCGTGGGCAGTGCCTCCATCGTTCGGTATTAGAAGAGGGATGGATATAAAAA
The DNA here is from genome assembly GCA_017958305.1 of Bacteroidales bacterium. GTDB lineage: Bacteria > Bacteroidota > Bacteroidia > Bacteroidales > UBA1402 > UBA1757. The sequence continues at coordinate 20,038 of JAGDCW010000080.1, forward strand.
AAAGAGGGTCGTTGAAAAACGATCCTCTTTTTTCAGTGCCCAGAACAGGACTCGAACCTGCACAGCCTTGCGGCCACTAGTACCTGAAACTAGCGTGTCTACCAATTTCACCATCTAGGCATACTGTCAAATGTGAGAAAGTACCCAGGATGAGACTCGAACTCACACGGACTAATGTCCACTACCCCCTCAAAGTAGCGTGTCTACCAATTCCACCACCTGGGTATTCAATCTGCCATTGAGAAGATAGCCTTTTTGCGGACGCTTCCGCGGCTTGGAGCGAAAAACGGGACTCGAACCCGCGACCCCGACCTTGGCAAGGTCGTGCTCTACCAACTGAGCTATTTTCGCGATTGCGGATGCAAAGGTACAACCAATTTTGGTATCACCAAAAGTTTAGACAAATTTTTTCTGAAAATTTTTCGAGCGGAAAATCACTCTCCAATGGCCTCACGGATACTCACCGTGTAGTAGCGGGAACCATAGCCGCACCAGTAGCCGATACCGCCGCTCAGATTGGTGGGCAGATTGTCGGTCACGTTCAGCAATTGGTTGCGCGACAAGGCAATGATGGCCTCATAGTCGCTCCAATACTGCCAAGCGGCATAGTCCATGGTGCAGAAGCGTATATCTACCGTGTCGTTTATATGAAAATAGATTCTGTATTCGCCCCAGCCCAGCCGTTTTTCCCAGAACACCTCGATGGCTGCCGTATCGGGCAGGGTGGCTCCCTCATAACTGCAGAGAAAGGGCGAATAATACAGCCTGTCCTCGCTCGAATGATGACGCGTGAAAACCTTGTAATAACGATCCTCGCTCCGTTCATTGTAGAACCAGGCCTTCATGGAGTAGAATGAATCCGCCCGGCTTGGTTCGACCACGAAAGAATCCACCGGCACAGGGGCCGGAATGGTGGTCTGTCCGCTGACATGATGATCTCCGTAATCGACAGTCAGTGTGTATGTCTTACCCGCTTTGCCTCTCAGATAGCTGGTGGTATAATGGTATGGAGGGAAAATGTCACGATCCACCTTGCCCGTCAGGATCACTGTGGTGTCCCCGTCACTGACGGCCACCCGGGCATAGCGGATCAAATACTGGTCCAATTCTTCCAGCGACTGGTATTCCGTGCTGACCGGGATACTGGAAGTGACAAAGACACAGGGAAACTCGCCGTCTTCTATCCAGCCTTCCACCACCAATACAGGATCGGCCCTGTTCAGTTCATCGCCTTGGCAGCCTGCCAGCAACAGCATGGATGCCATGATTCCGAGAAATAGGAGATGTTTCATATGCAGGCTGTTTTAGAAGTTGATGAAATAGTTGATCGAAGGAATGGTTTCCACCAGGAGATGGACCGGCACATAGGCAAAAGCGCCGTCTTTGAACTTAAGCCGGTAATAAATCCGGTTCTTCCGGCTGAAAACATTATATACCGAAAAATTCAGGCCGCTTTGCCGTTTGCCGTGCCGGGAAAAGAGATAGCTCAGCGACAGGTCGGTCCGACTGTAGGCTCCAAGACGGTTGGCATTGTAGTGGCTGAAATAGGTAATGACGTTGCCGTTGGTATAGTAGAAGCATTCAGGCGCTGTGAACGGCGTGCCGGAAGCATAGACCATGGTGCCGCCCACCTGCCAGTGGGGGTTGATATCGTAGCTCATCACCAGATTGAGCTCGTGCGGGCGTTCGTGACTGGCCGGAAACCAGTAATCCCTGCTTTCATCGTCAAAACGGCGGCGGGCCAGGGTATAGGCATAGCTCAACCAGGCTTTCAGGTGGCCGGTGCGCTTGTTGAGCATGACATTCAGACCGCAGTTGTAGCCGTGTCCGGACAGGAAGGCATCCTCCAGGCGATAGTCGGACGAGAGAAGGCTGAAGATGTTGTCATCGTATTCCACCTGATGCGACAGATGTTTGTAATAGACCTCGGCATTGAGCCAATAGTCGTGATGAATGAGCGGAAGGGAGTAGGACAGGGAGACCATGTGGGCCGACTGGGGCGGCAGGGCCCGGCTGGATGGATACCAGAATTCCGTGGGGAAGCCTACCGCGGAGAAACCGCTCTGGAAAAGATACTGGTGACGGTGACTATAGACCAGCTCCAACTGTTGCTCGACGTTGATGGTCTTGGCAACCGACAACGAAGGATCCAGATGGACAAAGGGCCGTTCGCCCAGCAGGGCATATTGGTTCAGACGCAGGCCTGCACGCAGAGTCCAGGTGTCCCACTGATGCTGCCAGTCGATATATTCGGACAATTCGACGGCCGTCATGAGGCGGCTGCTGTCGTCCATTGCCGATATCACCAAGGAACCGCTCAGGGAAGGACGCTGCGGATTGATAGAATGATAATTGGCCTCCAGGCCGGCTTGCAAATCGCCATAGCGGATATTGTCGCGATATCCCACAGTGAACATGCTGGAAGGCAACTGGGCGAATTCGTTTTCAATGGCTACGTCCACATGGTTGTAGTAATAAGACGCAAACAAGGTCCGGTGCTCCACGGCTCCGGAACGGTTTTCTCGCTGCCAATGCAAAGCGCCCATGGCATTGCCCCAATCCATCTGGTCTTGCGACAAGTATTTGTTTTCCATCGCAGCACCATGATCCTGGCCCAGGTAGAGGTCTATCCAAAAACGCTCTGTGTCGCTTGTCATCAGCATCCAGGTGGCATCGGCATCGTAGAACCGGTACTTGAGTTGTTGGCCGTCAACCTTCAGGAGAGGACCGTAGAGCAGATTCAGATAGGTGGAGCGCAAGGACAAGGTCAAGGCGGATTTCTTTCCGACAGCAGTCTGCAGGCTGCCCTGCGAGGACATCGGACCCACCGAGGCACTCAGATGCAGCGAATCGGGAATCTCCAACGGAGAGACCATATCCAGGAAACCGCCCAGACAGTTGGACAGGGTGGCGTTATTGGGCGACTTGATCAGGCTGAGCCCAGAAAAATGAGTGGGGATGAATACCGAAAACAACCCCAGCATATGGTTGACATTGTAGAGGGGCACCCCGTTGATGGAGACATGGTTGTGACCGTTCTCGCTGCCCTGGATATGCAGGCCGGCGTCGAATTCGTTGTTGGTCTGGACACCCGGCAGTGTCTGCATGAAACGCACCGGATCGGCGTTGCCCAGAATGCGCGGCATCTGCTGGGTCATCTCCATGTCCATGCGCAATTCGCCGCCCTGTCCCAGGCGGACCAGGGAAGTGGTGCGACGGGCATTGACCGACACCTCTTCAATGGCGCGGGAAGAGATAAAAGCAGTGTCGCTTTCGCTGCGACCGGTTTGCTGGGCAAATACCGACGAGGCGAAAGCGACATGCATTAAAAAGATTGTCAGACGGATTCTCACGTCAACAATACGGATGTTGGTTATTCACCGTAGTAGAGGATGCCGAAATCTTCGATCAGCTTCTGGACGGCAGCAATCAGGTCGCTGAAATCGGTTTCGTTGAAGAAAGCCTCAAAGGTGGAGTAGGAAGAGCCGTCGACAAAATAGATGACCGGTTCGCATTCCCAAACACCTTTTTCCTTGTCTTCGAAGACTTCCAGCTTGACACGGGCCTGCTCCAGCTGGCCTCCGTCATAGAAGACAACCAGGTTCAGCAGGTCGTTGGCCTGGGAAATCTTGGACTTGTAGGTGCTCTCCTTGGTGTTGTTTTCTTCAGCCTCGTTGATGAGATCGGCGAAACGGAGGGCATCGACGCAGGAGCCTTTGACCTGGACCTGACCGGCCAAGTCGATGAAGAGTTCCACACTCTTGGCGGTCTGCAAACCAGTGTTGGTGGCAGCAAGGGTGCCGCTCGTCAAGGTGAAGGTGCCTACCGGCTGGCCGGCGATAGTGGCCTTGAGGGAAACCTCGGCGGCCTTGCTGGGAGCATAAGCGATTCTTTCGATGCTGAAGACATATTTTTCAACCTTGACAGAGCAGTTGAAGGAGTAGCTGTCCTTGCTCAAGTCGAAATCCTCAGCCTGCATTTGTGTCAAATCGGGATTCAGAGTCAGACAGAAATGTTCGTCACGACCGGTTTTCAGGGAAAGGATCAAAGTTTGGGGAACTTCTACAACGCCATAGGTTGTCTCATAATAGTCGGTATGTGTCTTGCTGGCAGTGTCCAAATTATAGCTGATGTATTCCTGGTCGGTGTTGAAGTGGACGGGAACGCCCTCTCCTTCCGTGCTCAGCGTCAGCGTGCAATCGGCACCGTTCTGATCCTTGTATGAAAGTTGAAGGTCACGGTAGCTGTCGTTCTCGGATTTGACCCATGCGCTGTCGTTGGCGGTGAAATGACCGGTGAAATTGGCGAACGTGTACAACTTCCTGAAGTTCTCGTTGTAAGTCACGTAGGTATAGTCGCCTCGCTGTTCGGAAACAGGACGGTCCTGGCCGATCCTGGTCACCTGGGTCTGGTCGATGGTTTGCAGGCATCCGGTAAGCCAATCTGTCAGGGCAGAGATGTCGAAATACTCACCATAGAAGAGGGTGTAGTGGTCGCGAACGTACTTCATCTCGTCGATCAGATACTGGAAATCTGCAGGATTGATGGCGTTGACCACCGACAGGGCGGCAGTTTCCACCTTGTCTTTCTGTTCGACCGAAGTCATCGGCTTTTCGGGTTCGTCTTTCGGCTTGTCTCCACAGGAGATGACGCCCATCGTCATACCGGCCAGCAAAAGGGCGGGTACAAAGAGTTTAGTCAGTTTCATAACTTTGTTTGGTTTATAAGATGAATAATGATAGTCTGTTTAAAAACCAGGCAAACTTACTGCTTTTTTTTTTCAAGACCATATATCAGACGATTTTTATTTGGAATGCGCTACATCACAATCAAATCAAGTCGTAGCTACGGTGGATGAACTTGTCCAGGGCCTCACCCTTCAGCATGCCGCTGCTGAGCAGGGCAAGATCGACGATCTGACTGATCTTCAGCTTGCTGCCTTCGTCTTCGGCGGGAGCTGCCAGGGCATCTTTGACCAAACGGTTGTCGGTATTGACTACCACCGAATAGCTGTCGGGCATCTCCCCGTAGAAATTCAGGCCGGCCTGCAGGGCAGACATGTCCTTCATACGGCGCATGAACTCGTTTTGCGTGAGCATGACGGGCAGGGCATCCTCGCCCAGGCTCTCAAGTTTGACATCGAAATTGACCTTGTCCAGGGCGGGCAGATTGTTCTTGAACAAATCCTTCAGTTTGTTCTGCTCATCCTCGCTCAGGGTCAGGGCAGCCTTGTCGGACTTGGCGATGAGGTTGTCGATGACGTCGCTGTCCACCCGGACGAAACGCGTCTTTTCCAACTTGGACTCCAGATGCTGCATGAAAGGCACGTCCAGTTCGCCGTTCATCAACAGCACGTCGTAGCCTTTGTTGCGGGCAGCCTCGACATAGCTGAACTGCTTCTCCTTGTCGGCGGCATACAGGCAGACCAGCTGGCCGTCCTTGTCGGTCTGTTCGGCGGCGACGAGCGTCTTGTATTCCTCCAAGGTGAAGTATTTGCCTTCGGTGTTCTTGACGAGGACGAACTTTTCGGCCTGCGACCAGAACTTTTCCTCGGTCAATATACCATATTCAATAAAAATCTTCAGATCGTCCCATTTCTCCTCAAACTGCTTGCGGTCGTTGTTGAAGATCTTGAGCAGGCTTTCGCCCACCTTCTTGGTGATGTGGTTGGATATTTTCTTGACATTGACATCATTCTGAAGATAGGAGCGCGATACGTTCAACGGGATGTCGGGCGAATCGATCACACCGTGCAGCAAGGTGAGGAAATTGGGCACGATGCCTTCGACCGAGTCGGTCACAAAGACCTGATTGCAGTAGAGCTGGATCTTGTTCTTCTGGATCTCGATGCTGTTCTTGATCTTCGGGAAGTAGAGGATACCCGTCAGATTGAAAGGATAGTCCACATTCAGGTGGATGTGGAAAAGCGGATCCTCGCTGAAGGGATACAGCGCCTTGTAAAACTTCAGGTAATCTTCTTCGGTCAGTTCCGAGGGTTTGCGCGTCCAGGCTGGCTCTGTGTCGTTGATCTGGTTGTCCTCGCCGGTGGTCACCTGCTTGCCGTCCTTCCATTCCTTCTTTTTACCGAAGACGATGGGCACGGGCAGGAACTTGCAGTATTTCTCCAACAGCGACGAAATCTTCTCCTCCTTGAGAAAATCCTTGAATTCATCGTCGATATGCAGCACGATGTCCGTACCGCGGTCAGCCTTGTCGCATTCCTCGATGGTGAAGGCCGGCGAGCCGTCGCAACTCCATTTCACCGCCTGGGCGCCTTCCTGCCAGGAGCGGGTGACAATGTCCACCCGGTTGGAAACCATGAAGGAAGAGTAGAAGCCCAGCCCGAAATGGCCGATGATGGCATTGGCGTCGTTCTTGTATTTCTCCAGGAACTCCTCGGCGCCGGAGAAGGCGATCTGGTTGATGTATTTGTCGATTTCCTCGGCCGTCATGCCGATACCGCGGTCGCTGACAGTCAATGTCTTGGCTTTCTTGTCGATGCTGACACGCACGGCCAGGTCGCCCAGTTCACCCTTGTAGTCGCCACGGTTGGACAGCGTCTTGAGCTTCTGAGTGGCATCCACGGCGTTGGAAACGATTTCACGGAGAAAAATCTCCTGATCACTGTACAAAAACTTTTTGATGACGGGGAAAATGTTGTCGGTCGTCACCCCGATGTTACCTTCTTTGATCATATCGTTATATTTTTAAAATTGTCATTTGGTGCCTAACTCCCAAGCAAAAAAAATGCCAGCCCGGTGTGACTGACATTTTTTATCGGAGACTGCTGCAATAATGTCAGCAGCAGTGTGGGGCAGGGCTTTATTTGGCCGCTTCGAGCTGCTTGGGCGCCTCTTTCTGCAAGACGATGCCCGAACGGTCCTCCTTGAGCACGGCATAGATTCTTCCGCCTTTGATGCTGTGCGAGAGCGCCACTTCGGCCAGGCTGTCCTCCAGGTATTTCTGGATGGCGCGCTTCAAGGGACGGGCGCCGAACTGGACATCGTAGCCCTTGCCGGCGATGAAGTCCTTGGCCTCGGGGGTCAGGTGCAAGGTATAGCCCAGATGCTTTACCCGTTCGTAGAAAGGCTTCAGCTCCAGGTCGATGATTTGGCCGATGGCTTCTCGCGACAACTGGTCGAAGAAGATCGTGTCGTCGATACGATTCAGGAACTCGGGCGAGAAAGTCTTGCTGATGGCCTTGTTGATCACGCCTTTGGAGTATTCCCCCATGCCGGCCTCGGGCTGGCTGAAACCGATGCCCTTGCCGAATTCCTTCAACTGTCGGGTGCCCACATTGGAGGTCATGATGAGGATAGTGTTCTTGAAATCCACCCGGCGGCCCAGGCTGTCGGTCAGGCGGCCTTCGTCCATGACCTGCAGCAGCAGGTTGAACACATCGGGATGGGCTTTCTCTATTTCATCGAGCAAGAGCACGCAATAGGGCTTGCGTCTGACCTTTTCGGTGAGCTGTCCGCCTTCCTCATAGCCTACATAGCCCGGAGGCGCTCCCACCAGCCGGGAGACGGTGAATTTCTCCATGAATTCGCTCATGTCGATACGCACCAGGGCGTCGCCCGTGTCAAACAGGTTTTCGGCCAGCAATTTGGCCAGATGGGTCTTGCCGACACCCGTCGGACCGACAAAGAGGAAGGTGCCGATGGGCTTGTTGGGATCCTTCAGTCCAATGCGGTTGCGCTGGATGGCCTTGACCACGGCATCGACGGCCGTGTCCTGGCCGATGATCCTGGATTTGAGCACTTCGGACAGGTGGAGCAGTTTGTCGCTTTCTTCGCGGGCGATGCTCTGAAGAGGCACACCGGACATCATTGAAACCACTTCGGCCACCTGTTCCTCGTCCACAGGCTTGCGCTGGCTGTCGAGCGTTTTCTCCCATTCGGCCTTGAGGGCGGAGAGGCGGGCCTGCAACTGGCGGCTCTGGTCGCGGTATTCGGCCGCCTGCTCGAACTGCTGGCGGTTGATGGCTTCCGACTTGAGCCGGTCGGTGGCGTCGATTTCCAACTCCAGACGCTCGATCTCGGGCGAGACGGCGATGTTGTCGATATGGACCCGGGCACCGGCCTCGTCCATGGCGTCGATGGCCTTGTCGGGCAGGTTGCGGTCGGACAGGTAGCGCGCCGTCAGACTGACACAGGCCTTCAATGCCTCGTCGGAATAGACCACATTGTGATGCTCCTCGTAACGGTCCTTGATGTTCTGCAGGATCTGCAGCGTCTCCTCGGGGGTGCTGGGTTCGACGATGATCTTCTGGAAACGGCGTTCCAGCGCACCGTCCTTTTCGATGCTCGTGCGGTATTCGTCCAGGGTGGTGGCTCCGATGCACTGCACCTTGCCGCGCGCCAGGGCGGGCTTGAGCATGTTGGCGGCGTCCATCGAGCCGGCGGCGTTGCCAGCTCCCACCATCGTATGGATTTCATCGATGAAAAGGATGATGTCGGGATTCTCTTCCAACTCGTTGATGACGGCTTTGACGCGTTCCTCGAACTGGCCGCGGTATTTGGTGCCGGCCAACATGGAGGCCAGATCCAGCTCCAAGATGCGTTTGTTGAACAGCAGGCGGGGCAC
>JAGDCW010000081.1 GCA_017958305.1 Bacteroidales bacterium
ACTGGTTGCCTGGGGACACTATGTATTCACCAACTGTTGGAGCTATTCCAACAAGATCCTGGTCATCGACACCCGCAGCGACCAGATGGTCCACGAAATCGAGCTCGGCAGTTGGCAACCCAAAGACATGACCATCGACTCCCGGGGCAAGCTCTGGGTCATCACCGACGGTGGCTATTCCACGGGCGACGATTCTTTCGGAGACAATATTCCCCATCTATACAGCATTGATGCAGAGAGTTTTGCCATCGAACAAGACTTTGCACTCGACACCGACGAAGGCAATGTGCAACTGGCCATGAACCCTTCGCGCGACACCCTTTATCTCATCAACAACGACATCTACCGCATGGCCGTCACCGATCCGCATCCGCCCGTGCGCCCCTTCATCCATGCCGAGCTGGGCCAGAACGGACGCAGGCATTTCCTGTATGCCATCGGCGTACATCCCCGCAACGGAGAGATCTATGTGGCCGATGCCGTCGATTACAGCCAGTCGGGCGTGGTCTTCCGCTACAGCAGCGACGGCCGCCTGATCGACAAGTTCCGGGTGGGCATCACTCCCAACGGCTTCGCTTTCAAATAAACCCATGAAACGACTTGCATTGCTCCCCTGCTGCCTGTTGCTTTTCCTCCTGCTCCCCTCCTGCCGCGAGCAGGAAGAAAAAAACCTGCCTCGCATCAGCTGGAGCGAGCCCTCGGCCCGCTATCGCATCCACGAAGGGGAACAGATCAAGTTGATTCCCATCGTGCAATACACCGACGAAACCACCGTCTATCTGTGGATGGTGGACGACAGGGTGCTCAGTACGGCCACTCTGTTCAATTTCAACGGAGAACAGGCTGGTGAATTCTACGTAAAACTCATTGTCAGCAACCGTTACGGCGAGACACAGGACGAAGTGAAAGTCACCGTGCTGGCCAAGGAGACACAACTGCTGCCCGAGCTTCCGCCCCCCGGCGGCTGGAAATTTCCCTGGACCTCCATCAATATCGCCCAGGGGCGCAGTATCAAGGTGAAAGCCTATATGACAGAAGGTCAGGATGAGGTGTCCCAGGTGTTTCATGGCACGGCGCAGGGCCGATACACCGTCACACTGACCGCCCTGCAGCAAGGCGCCGAAGTGTCACAGGATTTCATCATCAACGTATGCCCGCCCGAGGGCAGCTACCGGCGCGGATCTGCCGGACAGGCCCTGGTGGACCGTGTCTATGAATTCATGCCCGCACCCGGACATCAGGTGAACGGCTATATCATCGTGGGAGATGCCTTCCCCGATGGCTGTACCCACCAACAGGCCTGCGACACGGTGCTGGCCCACTTCCAGCGTCGATGGTCGATCAGTCTGGGGGCCCAGGGAGGCTACCTCATCGCCGGCTTCGACCACAGCGTTCCCGCCTCGACCGACGGTTACGACCTCTGCATCAAAGGCAATCCCTTCAGTTACCAGTCAGAACCGGGCATCATCTGGGTGAGCCAGGACGACAACGGCGACGGACTGCCCAACGACCAGTGGTTCGAGCTAGCCGGTTCGGAATACGGCACCGACAACGAGACTTTGGAATATGCCATCACCTACTACCGCCCCCGGCAGGCAGGCTCGGCCATCGGCTGGCGCGACTGCCAGGGCAAGACAGGCTACGTCCCCTATATGGAGTACTGGAACCCGCACGACAGTTACTGGCAGCCGTGGGTAGAAGGCACGGCCACCACCGACAGCCTGCACACCATCGAAAGGACCTGGTTCGGCTCGCGACTGCGCGATCGCAGCACCTACCAGAACGGCATGTCGGACATGCCCGCCTACGACTGGGGCTATGTGGACAACCTGGGCGACTTTTTCGAAGACCGTGCCGGCAAGATGGGCTATTACAAAATCAGCCAGGCACGCACCTGGGACGGCCAGCCCGCCAACCTGCAATACATCGACTTTATCAAGATACAGACCTCCCAGACGGGCAGTACGCCCAACTTGGGCGAAATCAGCACCGAGGTTTACTATATCAGCGACTACCACCTCGAACCCGAAACAGACTGACCGATGAAGCGCACATTGCTACTGCTGCTGTTGTGGGCGGAGTTGCTGCCCTGCTCCCTGTCCGGCTTCTACCGGACCGCCTGCCATGCACAGACCTCAGAGCAATGGTCGCTCCGTCTCGATGAAGTCGGCATTCTGGCCCAGCGGCGGCTCAAGGATGCAGGCGTGCAGCAGACCAGCATCGATACGGCCATCCTGCATCAGAACGTTTCCCTGTCGATGTCCGACATCCTGACCCAGCATTCCACGCTCTTTATCAAGAGCTATGGCAGGGCCACGGAATCGACCGCCGAGTTTCGCGGCATCTCACCGGCGCACACCCAGGTGCTGTGGAACGGCATGAAAATCAATTCACCCATGCTGGGTACGGTGGATTTCAGCACCATCCCTTCCTACTTTGTCGATCAGGCCAACCTGCTGCACGGGGCTTCTTCGCTCACTTTGACAGGCGGCGGCCTGGGCGGGGCCGTCGATCTGAGCACCCTGCCCGTCCAGGGCCAGGGCACCACGCTGCAATACATCCAGGGCATCGGTTCGTTCGACACCTACGACCAATTCCTGCGCCTGAGCTACGGCAACGGGCGCTGGAGTACCAGCACCCGCCTTGTCTATGCCCGTAGCGACAATGATTTTCCCTATACCAACTACGACAAGAAGGTGGATGTGCGCGACGACGAGGGTCATATCGTCCGTTCCTACCATCCCCGCGAACGCAACCGCAGCGGTTATTTCGACGATTTCCATCTCCTGCAGGAACTCTATTGCAATGCCCGCGACAAGGGTCGTTTCTCGCTGGCGGCCTGGTACAGCCACAGTCTGCGCGGGCTGCCCTTCCTCAGTGTCGATTACAAGGACAACAGCAGTTTCAGCAACGAACAAGGGCAGGATGTGGCCCGTGTCGTGGCCGGCTGGAGCAAAGCCGCCACCGTCTGGAACATCGGCCTTCGCGCCGGCTATGTCCGCCAGCAGACCGCCTACGACTACTCCACCACCTACGAATCGGTCAGCACCGACATCACCCATGCCATGAGCCTCAGTCAGCAAGGCTTCCTGCGGGCCGGGGCCGACTGGATGCCCCACCGGGTGCTCTTGCTCACAGCTGTCTCGGAGGTCTATTACAATCATGTCTATAGCGTGGACAAGAGTCCCTTCCATATCGGCGAAAACTACCGGTTGGGCCGGCCCGAATACCACCTGAGCCTGTCGGCCAAGTGGCGGCCCCAGAAGCGGATGACCATGTCGGCCGTCCTGCGCGGGGAATGCTATGGCGACGACCTGGTGCCGCCCATTCCGGCCCTGTTTGCCGAATACGTCCTAGTGTCGCGGCAACACGAGGGTCTGGTCCCTTCTGCCGAGACGCTGGTCGTCAAAGCCTCCGCTGCACGCAACTACCGCTATCCTTCGATGGACGATCTTTATTTCAAGCCCGGCGGCAATCCCGACCTGCGTCCTGAAAAGGGGCTCACGGCCGACGGCGGCCTGGAGCTCAGCCTGCTAAGGAAAGGGGTTTCCCTCAAAGCCAATCTGTCGGCCTTCGATTCCCACATCACCGACTGGATATTGTGGACTCCCAATGCCAAAGGTTACTGGCAGCCGTCCAACCTGAAACGGGTCCACAGCTACGGCACCGAAATGTCGGTGACAGCCGGATTTTCCTTCCGACACGACTGGCATCTCGACCTGACGGGCAACTACGCCTACACCCCCAGCCTGAACATGAGCCGCGAAGTGGAAGCCGACGATGCCTCCTACGGCAAGCAGCTGGTCTATGTACCGCGGCATTCGGCCAATCTGAGCGGCCAACTGTCGTGGCGCAGCTGGGCGCTTTCCTACCAATGGATGCACTACAGCGAACGTTTCACCACCACCAGCAACGAGACAGCCTACATCACCGGCCGCCTCAAGCCTTTTTACATGAACAACCTGTCGATAGAGAAAAGCTGGCAGTGGAAACGGGTACATACCTCTCTCAAAGGAGTCGTCAACAATGTCCTCGACACGGAGTATGTCACCGTCCTGTCGCGGCCCATGGCAGGTCGCAACTTTGAATTGTTTTTGGAAATCAAGCCGCAATGGCCCCTCAAATCCGCCTCGAAATGATCAAGAAACTGTTATTCAGCCTGTGTACCGCCCTGTTGTTGCTGTCGTGCAACGGCAGCGGCCCCAGCCACAAAAAGATACAGGGCGAGCCCGTTCCCCTGCGCTACGCCCGCAACCTGAGCATGATCCGTCACGACGGGGTCACCGAGGTCTTTATCCGCAATCCCTGGGACACCACCAAGGTGCTGCACCACTACACCCTCTACAGCCATCCCGACAGCTGCCGCCACCTCAAACACCCGGGCACGCTCGTGCAAGTGCCGCTGCGCCGGGCCGGCGTGTTCACGGCCGTCCATTGCGGCCTGATCAAGGAACTGGGGCAGGAAGCGGCCATCCGCGGCATCTGCGAAATTGAATACATCCATATCCCTTCCATACAGGAAGCCGTCAGTGAAGGGCGCGTGGCCAACTTTGGCAATGCCATGGAGCCCAGCATCGAGGGCATCATGGATGTGCAACCCGATGCCTTGCTGGTCTCGCCTTTCGAGAACTCCGGAGGCTACGGACGCATAGAGCGCCTGGGCATTCCCATCGTGGAATGTGCCGACTACATGGAGTTCAGCCCCCTGGCCAGAGCCGAATGGATGCGCTTCTACGGCCGTCTGTTCGGCCAGGGAGAACGTGCCGACAGCCTTTTCCAAAGTGTTGAGCAACGCTATCTGGCCATGAAGGCGGCAACCGACACTGTGTCCCACCGTCCGACGCTGGTGGCCGAAAAGCCTTATTCGGGCGTATGGTACGTGCCGGGCGGCACCAGCTCCATGGGCATCCTCTACCACGATGCAGGCGCCTCCTACGTGTTTGCCGACCGGCCGAAAAACGGTTCGCTGGCCCTGTCGGTGGAGAGTGTCTTCGAAGTGGCGCAACAGGCCGATATCTGGCTCATCAAATACAACCAGTCGCAGCCGCTCACCCTGGCACAGATCAAAGCCGACTATCCCTCGTTTGCCCACTTCCGTTCCTTCCAGTCGGGACGGGTGTATGGATGCAATCAGGACAATTCGCTTTTCTATGAGGAAACCCCCTACCATCCCGACCGGCTTTTGGCCGACCTCATCAGAATAATTCACCCGCAGTTGGGAATTGCCGGAGAAAAGCAGTACTTTCAGCCCCTGAAATGAGAAATACCCTGGTCATATCCGGTCTGGCAGTGCTCACCCTGCTGTTTTTCGCCGTCTCGCTCTACTCAGGCAGCGTGAGCATCCCCGTGTCGGCCATTACCAACATCCTGCTGGGCAAAGGCTCGCCCGATCATCCTTCGTGGCAGTTCATCATCATCGAAAACCGCATTCCACAGTCTGTCACCGCCCTGCTGTGCGGTGCGGCCCTGTCGGTGAGCGGTCTGCTGTTGCAGACAGCCTTCCGCAACCCGCTGGCCGGCCCGTCGGTGCTGGGCATCGACAGCGGCGCCCACCTGGGAGTGGCCGTGGTGGTGCTGGTGGCCGGCGGCGTGGTCTCGACCAGTTCGCTCACCATCGGCGGCTTCGCCCTGGTCATCCTCTCCGCGCTCTCGGGAGCCATGGTCGTCATGGCCTTGTTGCTGTTCCTGTCGCGTCTGTTGCAAAACAATGTCATGCTGCTCATCGCCGGCATGATGGTGGGCTACATCGCCTCCAGCCTGATTTCCCTGCTCAATTTCCGGGCTACGGCCGAAGGTGTCCATGCCATGGCACTCTGGGGTATGGGCTCGTTCAGCAGCGTCTCGCTCGACCGGCTGCCCTATGCGGTGGTCATCATCTGCCTGGGCCTGCTACTGGCCTTCCTGCTGATGAAGCCGCTCAACGCCCTGCTCCTGGGCGACAACTATGCCCGCAACCTGGGCATCAGCCTGCGGCGGACACGCACGTTGCTGCTGCTCACCACCGGCCTGCTCACGGCGGCTTCCACCGCCTTTTGCGGTCCCATCGGATTTATCGGGCTGGCCGTACCGCATATCGCCCGGCTGTTGCTGGGCAGCGCCAACCATCGCACCTTGCTGCCCGCCACGCTCCTCACCGGGGCTTCGCTGGCGCTCCTGTGCAACATCATCAGCACTTTGCCCGGCGAGTCGGGCATCATCCCTATCAATGTCATCACCCCCGTCATCGGTGCCCCGATTGTGCTCTGGGTCATCCTGCGAATAGAAAAATAAGGCCATGGACTGTCAGCTCACGCAACTTGTCATCGGTTATCCCGGCCATCCTGTCGCCGGGCCGCTGTCGGCCACCCTCCACCAAGGCGAGCTTTGCTGCCTGCTGGGAGCCAACGGTGTCGGCAAGAGCACGCTGCTCCGCACACTGGCAGCCTTCCAGCCCGCCCTGGCAGGCGAAATATGGCTCGACGGGCAACGCCTCAAAGAAATCACACCGCGTCACTTGAGCACCCTGGTGGGCATTGTCCTGACCGACCGCGTGCGCACAGCCGGTGTCACCGTGCGCGACCTGGTGGCCATGGGGCGCAGTCCCTACACCAATTTCTGGGGCAAGCTCACCGAGGCCGACCACCGGCAGGTGGACCAGGCCATCGACCAGGTGGGCATCCGCCCCTTCACAGAGCGCCAGATTGCCACCCTGAGCGACGGAGAGCGACAAAAGGTGATGATTGCCAAAGCCCTGGCCCAGGGCACTCCGGTCATCCTGCTCGACGAGCCCACTGCCTTCCTGGATTTTCCCAGCAAAGTGGAGATCATGCTGCTGCTTCGCGAGCTCGCGCATGAGATGGGCAAGACCCTGCTGCTCTCCACCCACGACCTGGATCTGGCTCTCCAGACGGCCGACCGCCTGTGGCTGATGGGACGCGACCTGCCTTTGGCCGTCGGCACCCCACGGGAGCTGGCCGCCGCCCTCCCCGACTATTTCCCCAGCGGCCACCTCAGCTTCGACGCCGAGCATCTCCGCTTCAACCTGCTCTGATCTCTTGCCTTGTTTCCTGCGGAAGGATTTTGTTCTGCCGAAATGTCAGAAAAACTGACATGCACCAGGCTGCCAAACCTGTCTTTCCCCTTTGGCACAACTTTTGTTTGAAAGTCGGCGTTCCCATCGCGGAACACCAGACAACAACGAAACAACAAACAACAAAAAAACATACAACTATGGGAAAGATTATAGGTATTGACCTGGGTACTACCAATTCGTGCGTGGCCGTTCTCGAAGGAAACGACCCGGTAGTCATCGCCAACAGCGAAGGAAAACGCACCACCCCCTCCATTGTGGCCTTCATCGACGGAGGCGAACGCAAAGTAGGTGATCCTGCCAAGCGTCAGGCCATCACCAATCCGAAAAAGACCGTTTCCTCCATCAAGCGACTGATGGGTGAGAAATACGACCATGTGACGGCCGACATCAACCGTATGGCCTACTCCGTGGTCCGTGGCGACAACAACACGCCGCGTGTCGATATCGACGGACGTCTTTACACGCCTCAGGAAATCTCGGCCATGATTCTTCAGAAAATGAAGAAGACTGCCGAAGACTATCTGGGACAGGAAGTCACCGAAGCCGTCATCACCGTGCCGGCCTACTTCAGCGACTCTCAGC
>JAGDCW010000082.1 GCA_017958305.1 Bacteroidales bacterium
CCTCTTGTCGAAGAAATTTTTTTTCATCATTATTTTTGCTGTTCCAAAAACTGTATTTATCTTTGCAGCCGCAAACCAGAAAGGGTGCGTTAGTTCAGCTGGTTAGAATACATGCCTGTCACGCATGGGGTCACGGGTTCGAGTCCCGTACGCACCGCAAGACAAACAAGCACTTACACCATACTGTGAGTGCTTTTTTTATCTGTTATCCAAGATGAGTAAAAACATGAAGAAAGTGCTTTTGGTCTGGTCGGTTCTGCTGCTTGGGGCAGCCATGACAGCCTGCGCCCAGATCAGCAACCGCAACAAAGGCTCGATTGTCGAACTCGACAAGGCTGCTTTCATCGAGAAGATTGTCGATTACGAAAACAATCCCCAAGAGTGGAAATACCAGGGCGGCAAACCGGCCATCGTCGATTTCTATGCCACCTGGTGCGGTCCCTGCAAGGCCATGGCTCCGGTCATGGAGGAACTCGCCAAGCAATACGCCGACAGTGTCTGCTTCTATAAGATAGATGTGGACAAGCAGCCCGAACTGTCATCCCTGTTCGGCATCACCAGCATCCCGACCTTCCTGTTCATCCCCGTGGAGGGTGATCCCAGGATGACCCAGGGGGCCATGGAAAAAGAGAATTTCGACCGCATCATCAAGGATTTCCTGCTGAAGTGATCCCGGCCGTGGGCTCTCTCCCGCCGGATGTAAGAAAATCCCCGTGACCAGACAGTCGCGGGGATGTTTTTTTATTTCCTGAACGGGAATTTGACCACCTTGGCCTTGAGGTGGCGGTTGCGGATATCGACAAAGACCTCCGTGCCTGGCTGGGCGAAAGGCGTATCGACATAGGCCATGGCGATGCCGATGCGCATCGTGGGCGAAATGGTGCCCGACGTGACGCGGCCGATGACAAAGCCCTTGGCATCGACCAAGTCGAAGTCGTGCCGGGGAATGCCCTTGTCGATCATTTCAATGCCTACCAGTTTTTTCCTGACCCCTTCGGCTTTCTGCTTTTCGAGGATGCTACGCGAGGGGAAGTTCTTGCCGTCGGCGAACTTGGTGATCCAGCCCAGCCCCGCTTCGAGCGGCGAGGTGGTGTCGTCGATGTCGTTGCCGTAGAGGCAGAACCCCATCTCCAAACGCAAGGTGTCGCGGGCCCCCAGGCCGATGGGCAGGATGCCGAATTCGGCGCCGGCCTCGAAGATGGCCTGCCAAAGCTTGGCCCCGTCGGCGGGGGCAAAATAGATTTCAAATCCGCCGGCCCCGGTATAGCCCGTGTTGGAGATCAGCACGTTCTCCACGCCGGCCACCGTGCCGTAGGCGAAATGATAGTAGCCGATCTGGCTCAAATCCACCCCGGTCAGTTTCTGCAGGGTGGCCTGTGCCAGAGGACCCTGGATGGCCAGCTGGGCGGTCTTGTCCGAGGCGTTGGCCAGCTTGGCGCCGACGGCATTGTGCTCCTGGCACCATTTCCAGTCTTTGTCGATGTTGGAGGCATTCACCACCAGCAGATAGCGCTTGGCATTGACGCGGTACACCAGCAGGTCGTCGACGATGCCGCCGTGGTCGTTGGGCAGGCAACTGTACTGGGCCTGTCCGTCGGTCAGGACCGAAGCGTCGTTCGAGCACAGGTTCTGGATGAAATCGAGGGCCTTGGGGCCTTCAACCCAGAATTCTCCCATGTGGGAGACATCGAAAACACCTACCTTCTGGCAGACGGTGTCGTGTTCGTTGAGTATGCCGGAATACTCGATAGGCATATTGTAGCCTGCGAATTCATGCATTTTGGCCCCGAGGGCGATGTGGATTTGGGTAAAAGGAGTAGTCTTCATTACTATTTAGCTAACTCACATATTTTCAGGATGGTTTTCATTGCTTTCTCGGCCGATGGAATGGGCAGGTATTCAAAGCGTCCGTGGAAGTTCATGCCGCCGGCGAAGATGTTGGGGCAGGGCAGTCCCATGAACGACAGCCGGGCACCGTCCGTGCCGCCGCGGATGGGGGTCACCACCGGCTTGACGC
>JAGDCW010000083.1 GCA_017958305.1 Bacteroidales bacterium
GTGAAGCAGTCTATCAGCATGCCGTCTTCCAGACAGCGGCAGCCGTGGACTACATTGGGTACCTTCATGAGCATGTCGCCGGCGCGTACGGTTTTGGTTTCCTCTCCAATGGTAAATTCAAATACGCCGCTTTCGACATAGGTGATTTGGCAATGCGGGTGGCTGTGCGGATTGCCGCACGATCCAGCCTTGAAACGGACCTTGACCACCATCAGATGGTCGTTGTAGGCCATCACTTTCCGATATACTTCGCCGGGATCCGGCGTGCGCTCCCACGGCACATCGCTGTCAAAGACAAATGGAGCACTCTTGACGCTGACAGGCAGCTGGGGCACCTGCTCGGCGGCAGGGGAGGATGTATTGCTTTTCATAGGATGATAAACTACAGACCGGTTACCCGAAATCTTCAATGAAACCACATCGCACAAAGGTATGACAAAGTTTCACTCTGGTCAAATAATAATCCTGATATTGCAATTGCTGGGGTATTCCACTATCTTTGCGGAGTTTTTTACTGATTACTATGCCTTTGCCTTCACACCGCGGGTGGATCATGCCCGAATCGCCTATCCGTAAACTGGTGCCCCTGGCTCGCGAAGCCGAGAAACGGGGCATCGAGATATACCATCTGAACATCGGTCAGCCCGACATCCCCACACCGCAGGTCGGCATGGACGTGTTGCAACACATCGACCGCAAGGTGTTGGAATACACCAACTCCGAGGGGCTACTCAGCCTGCGTGAGAAGCTGGCGGCCTACTATCACCGTTTCGGCATCGAGGTGACACCCGACGAGATCATCGTCACCACCGGCGGCTCCGAGGCCGTGCTGTTTGCCTTCATGGCCTGCCTGGACCAGGGCGACGAGATTGTGGTGCCCGAACCGGCCTACGCCAACTATACGGCTTTCGCCATTTCGGGCGGCGCCATCATCCGGCCCTTCCTGTCGAGCATCGACAACGATTTCGCCCTGCCTTCGTTCGAGGAGTTCGAGCAGATGATCACCAAACGCACCCGGGCCATCCTCATTTGCAACCCCAACAATCCCACAGGCCATATCTACAGCGCCGAGGAGATGGAGCACATCCGCCAGCTGGTCAAGAAATACGACCTCTACCTGTTCTCGGACGAGGTCTATCGCGAATTCTGCTATACCGACACGCCGCATATCTCGGCCATGCAGCTCAAGGGCATCGAAGACAATGTCATCCTCATCGATTCGGTCTCGAAGCGCTACAGTGAGTGCGGCATCCGCATCGGTGCGCTGGTCACCAAAAACAAGCAGGTGCGTCGCGACGTGATGAAGTTCTGCCAGGCCCGCCTGTGTCCGCCCCTGATCGGCCAGCTGGTGGCCGAAGCCTCGATGGACGCTCCCGAATCGTACATGCAGGGTGTCTATGACGAATACCTGGCCCGCCGCAACTACGTGGTCGAAGCCATCAATGCCATCCCCGGCTGCTACACCCCCAGGCCCATGGGCGCCTTCTACACGGTGGCCCGCCTGCCCATCGACGACGCCGACAAATACTGCGCCTGGTTGCTCGAAAGTTTCGAACACGAGGGCAAGACCATCATGGTGGCCCCGGCATCGGGCTTCTATTCCCTGCAGAACGTGGGCCGCAACGAGGTGCGTATCTCCTACACCATGAACCAGGCCGACCTGGCCGTTGCCATGGATCTGCTGCGCCGTTCGCTGGCTGTCTATCCGGGCCGCACCATGTAGGCGCCGGCCTTCCCCAGCGGTTACAGTTGTCATGGATTATACCTATCATATTGCCAAACGCTTGTTCTTCAGTACAGAACAGGATAAGCGCGTGTCCCGCCCGGCCGTCAGGATCGCCCTGGTCGGCATCGCAGTGGGGCTGGCCGTGATGCTCGTATCCATCGCCGTGGTCATCGGCTTCAAGCATCAGGTCGAAAGCAATGTGGTGGGGCTTAGCTCCCATATCCAGCTCACCAGCTACCAGACGGGGTTCTCCTACGAGATGGCCCCCATCGAGCGGCCCGACAGTCTGCCCCTTTGGCTGGGCGAGGTGCCCAATGTGCGCCACATCCAGCGCTTCACCACCAAGCCGGGCATCATCAAGCTGTCGGACAATGTGCAGACGGTGGTCTTCAAAGGCGTGGCTGACGATTTCGATTGGGATTTCCTGTCGGAGCGGATTGTCGAAGGACGGCTGCCCGGCTACGGCGGCGACACGCTGTCGGTCGAGGTGCTCGTCTCGCGCACGCTGGCCAATATGCTGGCCCTGGGCACGGGCGACAACTTCATCTCGTATTTCACGCGCGACGAGCGGATACTGGCCCGCCGCTGGACCGTTGTGGGCATCTTCGACACCCACTTCTCGGAGTTCGACAAGACCTTCGTGCTGGCCGACAACCGACAGATAGCCCGGCTCAACGGTTGGGAGCCTGGCCAGACGGGCGGACTGGAGATCTTTGTCAAGGATATCCGCCAGCTGCCCGAGACGGACATGCTGCTCTACAACCGGCTGTTCGACATCTCCGAGCAGAAGGGTTATACCTACTACGCCCAGTCGGTCTATGACCTGAATCCCGAGATGTTCGGCTGGCTCGACCTGCTCGACATGAATGTCTGGTTCATCCTGATACTGATGATATTCGTGTCGGGATTCAATATGATTTCGGGTCTGCTGATCCTCATCCTGGAGCGCACGCGCCTCATCGGGCTGCTCAAGTCGATGGGGGCCGACAACGGCTCGGTGCGCCGCATCTTTGTCTGGCTGTCGGCCATGCTCATCGGCAAGGGTTTGGTCTGGGGCAATGTGCTGGGACTGGGACTCTGCGCCCTACAATATTTCTTCCATATCCTCCCGCTCGATCCGTCGGTCTATTACGTGTCGTCGGTGCCCATCGAGTTCAACTGGGGCTACATCCTGCTGGTCAATGCCGGCACCGTGGCCGCTTCGCTTTTGATGATGCTGCTGCCCACCATGCTGGTGAGCCGGATCGTCCCCGTGAAAGCCATCCGCTTCGAATAGCCTCCTCTCCCGCAGCTCCCTCCTGTGTTTTTTTAGGTAAAAATCGTCGGCTCGCTTTGTTTTGTTGTGCCGGATGTATATCTTTGACTTTCTAAAGTCGAAGCCGATTTCATTTATCAACGAAATAACAGGACTATGAAGCGTTTGTCAGTGTTGATCAGCCTCGTGCTGGCAGGGTCCCTGGCCCTGTCCGCCGCCGGCAAGGCCACCCTCGTCGTCAACGGCGACCAGCCGGGGGCACAAATCAGCCGTCACATCTACGGCCATTTTTCCGAGCATCTGGGCCATTGTATCTATGGCGGCATCTGGGTGGGTCCGGAATCTTCCATCCCCAATACCGACGGCTACCGCAACGACGTGGTGGCAGCCCTCAAGGAAATCAAGGTGCCCAACCTGCGTTGGCCGGGCGGCTGCTTTGCCGACGAATACCACTGGCGCGACGGCATCGGACCGCGCGAAAGCCGGCCCAAGATGATCAATACGCACTGGGGCGGAGTAGTGGAGGACAACTCCTTCGGAACGCACGAATTCCTGAACTTCTGCGAACTGATCGGCACGGAACCCTACATCTGCGGCAACCTGGGCAGCGGCACGGTCGAGGAAATGTCCAAATGGGTCGAATACATCACTTTCGACGGCGAATCGCCCATGGCCAATCTGCGCCGGCAGAATGGTCGCGACAAACCCTGGAAGGTGCAGTTCTGGGGTGTGGGCAACGAAAACTGGGGATGCGGCGGCAATATGACGGCCGAGCACTATTCCGACCTTTATCGCAACTATGCCACCTACTGCCGCGACTACGGCGACAACCGTCTGCGCAAGATTGCCGGCGGTCCCAGCTCGGGAGACTACAACTGGACAGAAGTCCTGATGAAGAATATCGGCTCCGGGCGCATGTGGGGTCTTTCGCTCCATCACTATACGGTGCCCAAAGGCTGGGGGCCCGGCGGCAAGGGCTCGGCCACCCAGTTCGACGATGACGAGTATGCGGTGACTATGGAAAAAGCCCTTGCCATGGACAATCTCATCGCCCGTCATTGTGAGATCATGGACAAGTACGATCCCCGCAAGCGGGTGGCTTTCTGTGTCGATGAGTGGGGTGCCTGGTACGATGTGGAGCCGGGAACCAATCCGGGATTCCTCTACCAGCAGAACACCCTGCGCGACGCGCTGCTCTGTGCCTCCACGATGAACATCTTCCACAAGCATTGCGACCGGGTGCGCATGGCCAACATCGCCCAGATGGTCAATGTGCTGCAGTCGATCATCCTCACTCAGGACGACAAGATGGTGCTTACGCCGACCTACCATATCTACGACATGTACAAGGTGCACCATGATGCTACCAACTTGCCTGTCGAACTTGATGCTCCGCTCTATGTCCAGGGGACCCACAACCTGCCTGCCCTGAATGCCAGCGCGTCCAAGGACAAGGACGGCGTGATCCATGTGTCGGTGGTCAACATCGATCCCAAGAACGCCGTCGAGACCACCTGCCAGCTCAGGGGCATCACGGCCGCCAAGGTGAGCGGCCAGATTCTGACTGCCGACCGCCTGGGAGTCCACAACACCTTTGAGCAGCCCGATAACATCAAATTGCAGGAGTTCAAGGGCGCCAAACTCAACCGCAAGACCGGCGAGCTGACGCTGACCGTCCCCGCCAAATCGGTCGTTACACTGACTATTCAATAATCTTTTATGGACAAAGCATACAATTTTCTGGCCTTCGACCTGGGCGCTACCAGCGGCCGGACCATCCTGGCCACCCTCGACCGCGGGAAACTGGAGATGAAGGAACTGACCCGTTTCCCCAACCTGCTGCTGCCTGTGAGCGGTAAGTTCTACTGGAATATCTACAGCTTGTACGACTCACTCAGGGGCGGTCTGCTGGCCGCCGCCAAGGAAGGCAAACCCATCGACGCCATCGGCATCGACACTTGGGGCGTGGATTTCGTCTATGTGGGCAAGGACGGCTCTTTCCTGGGCTGCCCGCGCGCTTACCGCGATCCTTACACCGACGGCGTCCCCGAGAAGTTCTTCCAGCTGGTGCCGCGCGAGAAGGTCTATGACCTGACGGGCATCCAGGTGATGAACTTCAACAGCCTCTACCAGCTCTACGCTTCCCGTCTGGACGGCGCATCGGCCCTGGAGGCTGCCGACAAGATCCTGTTCATGCCCGACGCCCTGTCGTACATGCTCACAGGCAAGATGATCTGTGAATACACCATCGCTTCCACCTCGCAGATACTCAATCCGCGCACCAAGCAGTTTGAGACCTCTCTGCTCGAGGCCGCCGGTGTCAAGCCCTCGCTGCTGCCCCCCATCACCAACCCGGGCGTGGTGATCGGCCCGCTCACCGATGCTCTGGCCGAAGAAAGCGGTCTGGGCAAGGTGCCCGTCGTGGCCGTGGCCGGACACGACACGGGTTCGGCCGTGGCTGCCGTACCTGCCGAAAGCGAAGGCTTCGCCTACCTGAGTTGCGGGACCTGGTCGCTGATGGGTATCGAGGTGAAAGACCCGATCATCAACGAAGAGACCTGCCAGATGAACTTCACCAACGAAGGCGGTGTGGACGGCACGACCCGCTTCTTGAAAAATATCACCGGCATGTGGATCCTGGAGCAGTGCCGCAAGGAATGGAAGAAGAAACTCAATGTTTCGTATTCCTATCCCACCATCGCCGAACTGGCCGCGTCGGCCGACGGCTTCCGTTCGCTCATCGATCCGGACGATCCTTCGTTTGCCAATCCGCCCAGCATGGTCAAGGCCATCGAAAACTACTGCGAACGCACCGGCCAGCTGGTGCCCCAGAACCATGCCCAGTTCATCCGCTGCATCTACGACAGCCTGGCCTTGAAATACCGCATGACGCTGGCCAATTTGCAGAACGTGGCGCCTTTCAAGATCGAGAAGCTGCACATCATCGGCGGCGGGGCCCAGAATCCCTTCGTCTGCCAGCACACAGCCAGCGCCGTCGGCATCCCCGTGGTGGCCGGCCCTTCGGAGGCTACGGCCATCGGCAACGTGATGATGCAGGCCAAAGCCTTGGGGCTGGTCAAGGACCTCAAGGAGATGCGACAGCTCATCGCCACCTCCATCCAGACCAGCATCTACCTGCCCCAGGACAGCACGGCCTGGGAACTGGCCTACCAGCGTTTCCGCTCCATCGTGGAGAAATGACAGTCAATAATTTATTAACAGATTAATATTCAAACTTATGGTAAAAGAGAAACTCGTTCAGCAAGCCTACGAAGTGGCCAAGGAACGCTATGCCGCCATCGGCGTGGATACAGATCAGGTATTGGACCTGTTGCAGAAACAGCAGATTTCCCTGCATTGCTGGCAGACCGACGACGTGGTCGGCTTCGAGCGTAATGAAGCCCTGTCGGGCGGTATCCAGACCACCGGCAACTATCCCGGCCGTGCCCGCAACATCGACGAGGTGCGCCAGGACATCGAATTCGTGAAGACCCTGCTTGGCGGCAAGCACCGCCTGAACCTGCACGAAATCTATGGTGATTTCGGCGGCAAGTTCGTCGATCGCGACCAGGTTGAAGTCAGACACTTCCAGAGTTGGATCGACTGGGCCAAGGCCAACGACATGAAGCTCGACTTCAACTCCACCTCCTTCTCGCATCCCAAGAGCGGCGATCTGACCCTTTCGAACCCCGACAAGGGCATCCGCGACTTCTGGATCGAGCACACCAAGCGTTGCCGTCACATCGCCGACGCCATGGGCAAGGCCCAGAACGACCCCTGTATCATGAACATCTGGGTGCACGACGGCAGCAAGGACATGCCCGTACAGCGCAAGAAATACCGTGAGATTCTGGCCGCCTCGCTCGACGAGATCATGACCGAGAAACTCGACGGCGTGAAGAACTGCTTCGAGGCCAAGCTGTTCGGTATCGGCCTGGAAAGCTATACGGTAGGTTCGCACGACTTCTATACGGCCTATTGCGCCACTCGCAAGCAGATGTTCACTCTGGACACCGGCCACTACGAGCCTACTGAGAACGTGAGCGACTTTGTGAGCACCCTGCTCATGTATGTGCCCGAGTTGATGCTGCACGTGAGCCGTCCGGTCCGTTGGGACTCCGACCATGTCACCATCATGAACGACCAGACTTTGGATCTGTTCAAGGAATTGGTCCGCGCCGACGCCCTGGACCGCGCCCATGTGGGACTGGACTATTTCGATGCTTCCATCAACCGCATCGGTGCCTACATCATCGGTTCGCGAGCTACCCAGAAGTGCATCCTGCAGGCCCTGCTCGAGCCCAAGGCCAAGTTGCGCGAATACGAGGACAAGGGCCAGTATTTCGAGCGTCTTGCTCTGATGGAGGAGGCCAAGTCGATGCCTTTCGCCGCCGTCTTCGACTATTTCAACCTCAAGAACGGTGTGCCCGTGGGCGAAGACTTCATTTCCTGCATCCAGCAGTACGAGAAAAAAGTCACCTCCAAGCGTTAAGCGATGAGCAGTGTAACGGAGCGCCTGGCCGCCCTACGGCGGTACATGCGCTCCTGCGGTGTGGATGCCTGCATCGTCCCCAGCGACGATGTCCACCAAAGCGAATATGTCGCCGACCATTTCAAGTATCGCGAGTA
>JAGDCW010000084.1 GCA_017958305.1 Bacteroidales bacterium
ATTTCAACCGTCGCAAACTTTTCAAGAAGGCGGCTGCACAGATTGTCAAGAACGCATACGCCTATTACCGCGACGGTGATGAATCGGTCTTGCCGCGCAGCATCGCCACGCGGGAAGCCTTCCTCAATGCCATGACGCTCGACATTGCCATGGGCGGCTCGACCAATACGGTGCTTCACCTGCTGGCCATCGCCCACGAGGCCGGAGCCGACTTCACGATGGACGACATCGACAGCCTCTCGCGTCGTGTGCCCTGCCTTTGCAAGGTGGCTCCCAATACCAAACTGTTCCACGTGCAGGATGTGAACCGCGCCGGCGGCATCCATTCCATCCTGGGCGAACTGGCCAAAGGCGGCCTGGTCGATACGGGGGTGCGCCGGGTGGACGGCCTGACGCTGGCCGAAGCCCTGGAGCGCTATTCCCTGAATTCGGACAAAGTATGCGAAGAAGCCAGGAATATGTATTTGAGTGCTCCTTCGCACAAGTTCAACATGGTGCTGGGCTCCCAGGATGCCCGCTACGATAGTTTGGACACCGACCGCGAAAAAGGCTGCATCCGCGATCTGGCCCATGCCTATACCAAGGATGGCGGACTGGCCGTGCTCAAGGGTAATATCGCCGAGAAGGGCTGCGTGGTGAAGACCGCCGGTGTGGACGAATCCATCTGGCGTTTCAGCGGTCCGGCCAAGGTGTTCCATTCGCAGGAAGACGCTTGCGATGGTATCCTGGGTGGCAAAATACAGTCCGGGGACGTTGTGCTGATTATTTACGAGGGTCCCAAAGGCGGACCGGGTATGCAGGAAATGCTCTATCCGACCTCTTACATCAAATCGCGCCATCTGGGCAAGGAGTGTGCCCTGGTCACGGACGGCCGTTTTTCGGGCGGTACTTCGGGTCTGTCCATCGGCCATGTTTCTCCGGAGGCTGCTTCGGGCGGTGCCATCGGCCTGGTACGCAACGGCGACGTCATCGAAATCGACATCCCGGCCCGCAGCATTAATGTTCGTCTGAGCGATGAAGAGTTGGCTGCCCGTCGCCGCGACGAGCTGGCCAAGGGACGGCTGGCCTTCAAGCCTGTCCGCCAGCGTGAGGTGTCCAAATCACTGAAAGCCTACGCCCAGGCTGTTTCGTCGGCCGACCAGGGCGCTGTCAGAATCATTGAAGATTAACACAAGCAATCAAGCATATATCCCCATGTCAGAGAGAATCAACGGAGCGGAAGCCTTGATGCGCTCCTTCAAGGAAGAAAATGTCACAACGATATTCGGCTATCCGGGCGGTTTCATCATCCCGGTGTTCGATGCCCTATATTCATACCAGAAAGAGTTCGACTGCATCCTTACACGCCATGAGCAGGGGGCTGTGCATGCCGCCCAGGGTTATGCCCGTGTGACAGGACAGCCTGGTGTGGTCATCGTCACTTCGGGTCCGGCCGCCACCAACGTAATCACCGGACTGGCCGATGCCATGCTCGACAGCACGCCGCTGGTGGTCATCACCGGCCAGTCGATTGTGGCACAGCTCGGCACGGACAGTTTCCAGGAAACAGATGTGATCGGCATCACCCAGCCGGTGACCAAATGGAGCTATCAGATACGTCGGGCCGAGGATCTGCCTTGGGCCGTGGCCCGTGCGTTCTATATCGCCCGTGAGGGTCGCCCTGGCCCGGTGGTGCTCGATTTGACCAAAGACGCCCAGACCCAGCTCTTCGACTTTGAATACGAAAAATGCCGTTTCATCCGCAGCTATCAGCCCAACCCGACTCCCGACCAGGCCGACCTGGCTCTGGCCGCCGACCTGATCAACCTGGCCAAACGTCCCATGGCCGTGGTGGGGCAGGGCGTGATGCTGGGACATGCCGAGAAGGAGCTGTACGAGTTCCTTGAAAAGGCCGACATCCCGGCCGCCTCGACACTGCTTGGCCTGTCGATCATGGCCGACGACTATCCGCTCAACATGGGCATGGTGGGTATGCACGGCAACGTGGCCCCCAACCGCAAGACTGGCGAGTGCGATGTGCTGATTGCCATCGGCTGCCGCTTTTCCGACCGTGTGACGGGCGATATCAACACCTATGCTGCCAATGCCAATATCATCCATTTCGACATAGATCCTTCGGAACTCAATAAGAATGTCCGTGTTTTCCTGCCCGTACTGGGCAATGTCAAGCAGACGCTGCCTGCCGTGACAAAGCTGCTCAAGCCGGCCCGGCACACCGAGTGGATCGACAGTTTCAAGACCTACAAGGAGCAGGAAGAAAAGCAGGTCATTGCCAGGGATCTCCATTCCGAGGGTCCGGCCATCACCATGGCAGAAACCGTCAAATGTATTTCCGACAAGTCGGGCAAGCAAGCGGTGTTGGTAGCCGACGTAGGTCAGAACGAGATGGTCTCGGCCCGCTATTTCAGTGCCGGCCCGGGACGTCAGTTTGTCGCCTCGGGCGGTCTGGGCACCATGGGCTTCTGCCTGCCGGCCGCCGTGGGGGCTGCGCTGGGGGCTCCGACCTCGGAAATCTATGCCGTCTGTGGCGACGGCGGCATCCAGATGACCATCCAGGAACTGGGCACAATCATGCAGTATCAGCTGCCCGTCAAGGTGGTCGTGCTCAACAATAACTTCCTGGGCATGGTGCGTCAGTGGCAGGAACTGTTCTGGGACAAGCGTTATTCGTCCACCCGGATGCAGAATCCCGATTTCGTGCAGTTGGCGGCTTCCTACCACATTGCCGGCCGTCGGGTCGAAAAACGGGAGGAACTCTCCGAAGCCGTCCAGCAGATGATCGATCACAAGGGCCCCTATCTGCTCGAGGTCCATGTGGAAGAGGAAGGGATGGTCTATCCGATGATTCCGGCCGGGCAGCCTATTTCCAATATCATCATGGGCCCTTCTGAGAAGTAGCAACGCATTAATCCTTAAGACAATGGAAAAGAAATTCTATACAGTCAACGTTTATTCGGAAAACACGGTCGGTATCCTCAACCAGGTGACCAATGTCTTTACCCGCCGCCAGGTGAACATCGAGAGCCTGACCGTGTCGCGCTCGTCCATTCCCGGGGTGCACAAATATACCATCACCGCCACGACCGACGAGGAGACCATTGCCAAGATGGTGCGTCAGATCGAGCGCCGCATCGATGTGCTCAAGGCTTTCTACTACCTCGATGACGAAATCATCTTCCAGGAAATTGCTCTCTACAAGATTCCCACGGACAAGGTGATGGAACACGGCATCATAGAGCAGGTGGTGCGCCGCTACAACGCCCGCATCCTGGAAATGAACCGCGGTTATACGGTCATCGAGCAAACCGGCCATAACGAGGAGATCGAACAGCTCTACCGTGACCTGGAACCGACTGGCATCCTGCAGTTTGTCCGTTCGGGTCGCATCTCTATCACCAAATCTTCCATCGAGCGCCTCAGCAACTTCCTGGCCGAAATGGAAGCCAAGCGCCTCGCCAGCGAACAAGTTTAAATGAAGAGACACAAGACACCGGCTCGCAGGCTGATACCCTCAGGTATCATTGTGCTGCTGTGTCGTTGTTATGCCTGTGATTTCCCTTTTACGGTACAAAAGGACAGTGTTGATTCTATGATGACCGAGCAAGCCGATTCCGTTGTCGTCTCCTATCAAGAAATGATATGGTCCATGTCGCAGGCTATCGGTCGTCACAAGAAAAAGACACTGTCTCTGTACGGCTCGCTGTTTATGCTCTCGGCCGCCTTCTTGGTCTATGTCCGCTATCGTGAACGGAAATATCGCCGGCTCAGAGAGCGCTTGCAGCTTCAGGAACGGAAATCGGCGTCGGCCGAGACTGAGTGTCGTCGCTTGTCGCAAGAATTGGAGCAGGTCAGGACTGATCATCAGGAATTGAACCGTTCGGTGCTGGAAAAGCGTCTTGCAGAGATGACCGCTAAATTGAGAGAAATCTACAGCAAGCAGTCGGAAGCTGCGCATATTGCCGATGACGGTCGTCTTTTCGCATTGCAGGTCAGAGAGTTGCTGCCCTTGGACTCCTGGGAAGATTTCAGCTCCTTTATCAATGACAACTTCGCTTCTTTTGTCGATCGGCTGTCGGCTCGCTGCCCCAATCTGAAACGGCAGGAACTGATCTGCGCAGTGCTGAATCTGCTGGGCTGCTCAGTGACCCAGATTTGTTATTTGATGAGGGTTAAGAAAAACACAGTCTATGACTACCAGAAAAACCTTCGGGAATCACTTGCTGTTCCCCAAAATGTG
>JAGDCW010000014.1 GCA_017958305.1 Bacteroidales bacterium
GTCTTTGGTGTGCGTTTTCGAGATGAAAAAAGGATATACACTGCTTCTCCTGGCCTTGTCTGCCTTAGTCTTTTCTTCCTGTCACAGGCAGGGGGAAAGGGAAAAGCTCACGGGTCTGTGGTTGCTCTGCCAGTCGGAAGGTGAACAGGTTTCCCCTTTTCACTCCATGGTGTTGGAATTCCACCCCGACGGCGAACTCTCTGTGGCCAGCGTCAGCGAGAACGGGCCCGGCTACTCCAGCAAATGGATCGAATACCACAAGACCGGCATCTGGCAACTCAGAGGCCAACGGCTCACCCTCAAGGGCCGGTTCAACCACACCAACCTGCTTACCGCCCAGACCTGGCTGAACCGGCTCGGGGACGACACCCTGGTCTATACGGTCAAAAAATACAAGACCTCGCAAATCGACCAGATGTCGTGGCGCAAACCCTTCCAACGCAAGTTTGTCCGTGTTGCGCGCAGCGACAGCCTGTTTGTCGGCAGCTGGGAAGTGGCTTCCATCGAGCCCTACCAGGGCTACCGTTTCGTCTTCAAGGACGACCACACCTACGATTTCTACCAGCAACTGGACGGCAGCTGGCAAAACATCAAAGACTACCAGGGCAGCTGGTACACCTACGGGCCGCTCATCTGCGTCAACCACCACTTCGACATCTTCGATCCGGAAAGATTCTACGAGCCGACCGTCCAGTGCTATTATTTCCACTGGGAGCCCAACGAAGAAGGCATCATTCACCTGCTCCCCGACGACAGCGACCGACTCGGCGGCTTCCTGCTGAAACGTTGTGACACGTCTGCCGGCCAGCCCATCACGAAGAGCGAATGAACCGCGTGATCCGTTTCCTGAAAGACTGGGCGCTGCCCGTATCCATGATCGTGGGCGTGGCGGCCTATTTCCTGTTTGTCGCCTTGCCCTTCGGCCCCCGGGCCCATGCCCTGGCCAACCGGGCGGTCGGCATCATCCAGCCGGCGCTGCTGTTCTGCATGCTGTTCATCTCGTTCTGCAAAGTGGATCCCGGCAAGATACGCCTGCGCCGCTGGCACCTGTGGCTGGCGCTCATCCAGTCGGGCAGCTTTATCCTGATGGCCCTGATCATCCATTTCTGCCATTGTCCCGAAAACATCCGGATACTGATCGAGAGTGCCATGATCTGCCTCATCTGCCCCACGGCCACCGCAGCCGTGGTGGTCACCGACAAACTGGGCGGCAACATGGCGGCCATCGTCACCTACACGATGATTGCCAACATCATGACCGCCGTCGTGGCCTCGCTCTTCATCCCCATGATCAATCCCGGGGTGGAGATCACTTTTGTCAAGGCTTTCAGCACCATGATTGCCAAAGTCTTCTCCCTGTTGGTCGTACCGCTCATACTGGCCGTCCTGGTGCGCTACCTGTTGCCGGGCCTGCACCGCCAAGTGCTCAAGACCAAGGACCTGGCCTTCTACCTGTGGACCGTCGGACTGGCCCTGGCCTTGACGGTCACCACCCGTTCCATCGTCCACACCACGGTGCCCGCGGTATTCATCGTCGGCATCGGACTGGTCTCCCTGCTATGCTGTCTGCTGCAGTTCCGTGCCGGCTGGAGCATCGGCCGTCACTACCACGACCAGATCACCGCCGGACAGGCCCTGGGCCAGAAGAACACCATTTTCATCATCTGGCTGGCCTATACCTTCATGAATCCCGTCACGGCCGTGGCCGGCGGCATGTACAGCATCTGGCACAACCTGATCAACTCCTGGCAGCTTTACAAAAAACGACATGCATAAAATCCTGTACTTCCATGGATTCGGTTCCTCGGGAGCCACCGGCACGGCCGAGAACCTGCGGCTGATGATGCCCGAAGCCGAAGTCGTCTCGCCCGACATCCCGGTCGATCCCGTCGAGGCCCTGCCCTTCCTGCAAGAACTTTGCCGCCAGGAGCAGCCCGACCTGATCATCGGCACCTCGATGGGAGTCATGTATGCCCAGCAGATGTTCGGTTTCCGCAAAATCTGCGTCAATCCCTCCTTCAACATGTCCACCATGTCGAAAGTGCTGAAAACGGGGGTCCACCAGTTTCAGAACCGCCGCCGCGACAACCAGAAGGAATTCCGCATCACCCGCGAAATCATCCAGCACTTCAACCAGATGGAGCGTCAGCAGTTCAAGGGCATCACACCCTTCGACCGCGACAACACCTACGGGCTGTTCGGCATCCACGACACCACGGTCAACTGCTACGACCTTTTCCGCAAATACTACCCCCACGCCAGCCGCTTCGACGGCGAGCACCGGCTCAACAGCAAAGTGCTGCACTCGGTGGTCGTTCCGTTGGCCCGGGAGATTCTCGCCAGTGCGGAATAAATTAACCGATTAAGCTATACGACAATGGAGATAATAATGAAGCATAAACAGGAACAAATCACTGATATGAAACAACGTATGAGTGATATTTATCTCGCTATATCCTGGCGGGAGCTGAATCGAACCTATTTCGACAAATCAATGTCCTGGTTTCAGCACAAGATGTATGGAATTGATGGGAATGGCGGCGTGGGTGGTTTTACGCCGGAAGAAGCAAATCGGCTTTACAGTGCACTCATCGACCTATCTGAGCGCATAAGGCGGGCGGCGGAGAGAATACAATAATAAAATGGAGGGATTCCGTCCCTCGCCGTTGCTCGGGCCGGCTTCCCCTTCCTCCCGGAGGGATCCCGAACGAAGCAGCAGCGCGCCGGGAGGCAGAGCCTCTCGGCGATGTTTTTTGCGAGAGTGGCCAGGAGAAAACGAGCTTTCTCCTGGCCACTCATCACAAAAAACGGCTGGAAGTTTCCTTCCAGCCGCGCTGCTTTGCGGAAAGTGAGGGATTCGAACCCCCGGACCAGTTACCCGGTCACCGCATTTCGAGTGCGGCCCGATCGACCACTCCGGCAACTTTCCTTGAATCGGGTGCAAAAGTAAGGCTTTTTTCGCCATGCCCCAACCCTTCGACAATATTTTTTTAGTCCATGATCACCTTCACGGCATGCACACGGCCCGCCGTGTCGGTCACCTTCATGATATAGGTCTCGTGCGACTGGAGCGTACGGGCCTTCTTGCCGTCGAGCGTGAAGAATTCGCGGCTCAGCACTTCCATGTTGGCAAAATCGACCGAAGGCTGTTCGACTGCCGCGGGCAACTCACTGGCAATGGCCACCGACAAGCGCTGGCTGAAGGTCGAGCCCTCGGCATCGGTCACCGTCACCGTAATGGGAGCCATGCCCGTCACACTGCCGGCACGGACCGTCACCTGGCCGTTTTCGATACTAGCCTCAAAGAGCGGGCTGTCGGATTTGAGGGTATAGACCGGCGACAAGGTGAAGCCGCGGAACCAGGGTCTCACATCGACAAGGGTGTCGGCTCCGGGGCGCAGCACCACATAGGGATGGGCCATGAACTCCAGATAGTCTTCCAGCAGCGTGTAGCCGTCACGGTCGGGGTCGGCGTTGTTGTCGGCCACGGCCGGGTCGCTACCCGTCACCTTTTCCCACCAAGTGGGCATACCGTCCTGATCGGTGTCCCAGTCGGAGGGACGAGCCTCTTCGGGGAAAACCTCAAAACCGCCGGCATCGTTCTCATGGTCAATCTGTCCCTTGATGCCCGAGCGGCTGCCCGTGTAGGTATAACTGCGGTTCAAGGCCTCACCCACGATGCGCACATGCTGGTCGTCGCGGCAAGGCATCGTGGCACCGGCATCCGACAACACAATCTTGTATGCATCCTTGGCCGAATGGATCGTGGCATAGGAGGGGAAGAAAGGCTCGTCGACGAAGTAATCCCAATCCACCGTCTGGCTCGACGATATCTGTACACTGTACATCGAACTGGCATCGATCGACGGCGCCTGGCCGTCTTTCGAATCCAGGGCATTGTTCTTCAGATAAGCACTCTGAGAACCCTTGCCCGTGCCTTCCAGCTGCAACGTGAAGATGCGGCTGGTACCGTTGGCCGGGCCCTGCTTGTAATAGTTGCCCACAAAGTTGATCTCATGAGCCCCGCCGTCGGTGGTGCGGCCCTTCCAATTATAAACCACATTATTGAAGATGTCCAGCCGGCCGGCATAATAGCCCGCACCGTCCAGACCGCCGCCCATGCTCCAGTTGCGGCCGTTGCAGTTGGCCAGCAAGTTGTGCGAGAAAGTGCCGATATTACCACCGATAGTGGCCGCAAAACCATGATTCGACCCCTCGCCGTAGTTCTGGTGGTCGGCGATACCCAAAGCCTCGGCAATCATCGAATACTGCAAAGTCATGTTCTTGGCGCCCCGGCTGGAGAAAGTCTCGTCCGTGCCCCAGGCAGCGGTGGTATGGTCGATGATAGACTGGTCGCTGCCGCAGCCCATGGCATTGCCCGTCTGCCCGTAGCCCCGGCGGGCACGCAGGAAACGGCAGATACTCTCGTTGGAAAGACCCATGTTCGAAGCCTTCAGGCAGATACCCTTGCCGGGAGCCGTCTGGGCGGCAATCGTCACATAAGGCTTCCCGAAGAACGATCCGAAATCCATCTCGATGATACCCGACACATCGAAGACGATGGTACGCGGACCTTCCATATCGACCAGACCGTAGAGAAACGAGCCTGGATTATGATCGTGCTTGAGGTTGGTCACATGATAGACCACTCCGCCACGGCCGCCCAAGGCATAGCGGCCATAGCCCTCGGCACCCGGGAAAGCCAGCTGACGGGGGCGGAAGCTCCAGACATCGCCCGGAGTCACCACACCATCGGCATCCTCCTCATCCACACGCCAGTAGTAAGTATCCAAGCTGTAGAGGTCCGATACCGCGAAAGTCGTGTCGGAAGCCACCTTCGAAGCCTTGTAAATACCGGCAGCCGTAGTGTCGGCAGCCGTCACAGCCGCCTGATCGGTACCGAAATACAAATAATGCTTCCTCACCGAAGCATTGGCCGGCGACCAGCTCAAGAGGCAAGTCCCGTCGTCGGCAGCGGCATGCATGTCCAAATCGGCCGGATAAGGCTTCTTGGCTTTGTCAGTATTCGAAGTAGTGTTCAGTTCGAAGCCGTTCATGACCGGACTGCCCGATATGTCGGTCTGAGTAGTGGGCTCCGTGTCCCAATCATCCTCGTCGTTGGTATAGAAGCGGAAAGACACCTCCTCCTCAGGACCGCTCACCGTAAAGAAGAACATCGCCGACGAAACGTCGCCGATGGCGGTTTTGCGCCAGCTGCGCACAATGGTTTTCAC
>JAGDCW010000085.1 GCA_017958305.1 Bacteroidales bacterium
AGTATTTGCTTGCAAATGTAACTACAATTTAGTTACAAACAAAATCTTCGGCGAGTTTTTTCCGATTATTATTATCTTTGCTCGTGAAGCTGGTGGGCCGGTGAGGCCGACAAGAAACAGAAATGTATCATTATCAGATTATTGCATAATACTATTATGAAAAGACTTTCAATTTTGCTCAGCGTGTTGATGCTGGTCACGGGCCTGGAGGCCAGAGGAAGTGTTGTGGTGGAAGCGCCCGAATCGCCCTACGGTTTCGAGCCGCTGGAGATGTACAGTTTTCCCAAGAAGGATTTTCCGATCACCCGCTACGGCGCCAAACCGGGCAATGTGAAAGCCACCACCGCCGCCTTTGCCAAGGCCATGGCCGCCTGCAACAAAGCCGGAGGCGGACGCGTGGTTGTCCCTGCCGGCGAATGGCTCACCGGGCCGATCCATTTCAAGAGCCAATGCAACCTGTTCCTCAGCGAAGGGGCCAAGGTGGTGTTTGAAGACGATCCCAGCCTGTATTATCCGGCTGTCCAGACATCCTGGGAAGGGGCCGAGTGCATGAACCTCTCTCCCCTGCTCTACGCTTTCGAGTGCGAAAACATCGCCGTCAGCGGCCCGGGCTGCCTGGCGCCCAAGATGGATTTCTGGCGCACCTGGTTCAAGCGGCCCGACTCGCATATCCAGGCCACCCGCCAGCTCTATGCCATGTGCTCCACCCAGGTGCCGGTCGAGGATCGTCACATGGAGCGCGAAGGGGTGCAGATGCGACCGCACCTGATCCACTTCAACCGCTGCCGCAACATCCAGCTGGACGGCTTCAAGATCCGCGAGAGCCCCTTCTGGACCATCCATACCTATATGTGCCAGGATGTCTGGGTGCATGGCCTGGATGTCTATGCCCACGGCCATAACAACGACGGTATCGATTTGGAAATGACCCAGCATGCCTTGGTGGAGGATTGCATTTTCGACCAGGGCGACGATGCCGTGGTGCTCAAGGCCGGCCGCAACCAGGACGGATGGGCCGCCGCCATGCCTACGCAGGACATCGTGGTGCGCAACTGCAAAGTGATCCAGGGGCACTGCCTGCTGGGCATCGGCAGTGAAATGTCGGGCGGCGTGCGCCGGGTCTATATGCACGACTGCCACTCCAGCGACCGGGTGTACCGCCTCTTCTACCTGAAGACCAACCACCGCCGGGGCGGCTTTATCGAGGACATCACCGTGGAGAAGGTCTCGGCGACCAAGATGCTGCGCGTGCTGGAAATCGACACCGACGTGCTCTACCAGTGGCGCGACATCGTGCCCACCTTCGAGACGAGCATCACCCGCATCCGCAACATCAGCATCCGCCAGGCCGAGGCCGAGCAGGCCGATGCCGTCTATGAGCTGCGGGGCGATGAGCGCGACCCCATCGACGGTGTCAACATCGAAGCCGTCCACGTCAAGTACCTGACCAAGTTCCACAACAATGTGGAGTTTGTCAAGAACCTCAACGTCAAGGACATCACCATCGACCACATCGGCGAGGGCGAAGGCGTGACCGGCATCTCGGGCTTCGCGCCGGGACGCTAGGAAACCTGCCGGAAAATCACCGTAGAGACGGCTGTCGGGCTAATTCTCAGAGTTCGAAATTACGCGTGGCGAAAGGCAGCGACAAACGCAATGCCGTGTGCCAGTATTCCCAGGTGTGGGCACCGTTGCGCACCCTGAGCTCGCAATTGATGCCTTTGCGGCGCATCTTCATGAACAAATCGACCGACAACTGCAACAGGCCGTCGTCGTCGCCGCAGTCGAGGAACCACTTCACGCCGCGCAAGGCCTCGATGGTGGCTTCATCGGCCTTGTCGATGAAATCCAGGGCCGAATGCTCACGCACCGACATGGCCGTGATATACAATTTGTTGCTCTGGTCTGCCGGCTGCCTGATCTGGTTTGTCTGATTGTCGAGCCAGGCGCTCATGCCATAGCAGCTGGAAAACATGTCGGGATGGCGCTGGGCATAGACCACGCTGCCGCCCCCGCCCATCGACAGACCGGCCACGGCGCGCAGGGTCTTGGAACCGCCGCAACGGTATTTCTGCTCCATGGTCGGAATCAATTCCTGAAAGAAGAAATCCTCGTAGGGGCAGTCGGGCATGTTGAAGTAGCCGTTCTGCACATGCTGCACATCCTGGTCGCCGGCACAAGGCATGACGATGATCATCTCGGCCGCCTCACCGGTGCCTGTCAGTTCGTCCAATACGGCCCGGACGCCACCGCGGGTTTCCCAGTCGGTATGGTTGCCATAGAGCCCGTGCAAAAGATACAAGACAGGATAATGCTTGTCTGAGGCATCGAAGTTCCTGGGGACGCAAACATTGACATTCACTTCCCGGCCCAGCACCTTGCTGGCGACCACATCCGTGCGGATGCGGCTCTGTGCGTTGAGTCCCAGTCCGAAGAGCAGGAGCAGGGACCAAAGAATCAGTCTTTTCATAGGTTGTATCGGTTATTGTGTAAAATAGTCCGGAGCAAATGTAATGATAAAAAGGTGAATCCCACACCTAATGCCGGGCGTGTGGATTATTTTTTTGAGAATGCCGGCCGATAGCAGTATCTTCGCGTTTGGAATATGAAAGAAAAACAGCACATCGGCAGCCTGTTCGACCGTATCGCCCGGCGATACGACCTGCTCAACCATCTGCTGTCGTTCAACATCGACCGGCGCTGGCGGCGGCGGGCCGTGGCCCGGCTCGAAGCCCTGCCTCCCGAAGGCCGCTTGCTCGACGTAGCCACCGGCACAGCCGACCTGGCCCTGGAAATCGTTCGCCAAAAGAAAGCCGCCCAGGTGCTGGGCATAGACCTTTCCGGGGAGATGACGGCCATCGGTCGCGAGAAGATCCGCAAAGCCGGCCTGCAAGAGGCCATCGTCCTGCAACAGGGCAGCGCCCTGGAGCTGCCTTTCCCGTCCGACAGTTTCGAGGCGGTGACCTGCGCCTACGGGGTGCGCAACTTCTCCGATCTCGACCAGGGCCTCCGGGAGATGCAACGGGTGCTCCGCCCCGGCGGACAGCTGCTCGTCCTGGAGTTTTCCTATCCCGACAACCGTTTGGTGGCCTGGGCCTACGATTTGTATTTCTCGCACATCATGCCGCTGGTGGGCCGGCTCGTGAGCCGCGACCGCAGCGCCTATACCTATTTGAACAAGAGTGTCAAACAGTTTGTCTGGGGCAAGGACCTGACCGATCGCCTGCAGCAGGCCGGTTTCCGCGACCCGGCATTTAAGACCCTCAGCTATGGCATCACAACCGTCTATTCAGCCCGAAAATAACACCGTCGCCCGCAAAAGAAGCCTCACGGGCAGTTTCCTGTTCTGGTTCAAGATTGTCCGGCCCCATTCGCTGTTCGCCTCAGCCTGCCCGGTACTGATCGGCTGGAAAATCAGCCTGGCGGCCGGCGGTTTCCATTTCTCCACCGCCCTGCTCACGCTCCTTTGCGCCATGAGCCTGCAGATCCTCTCCAACCTGGTCAACGACTACTACGACTTTTTGAGAGGAGCCGACAAAAAAGGGCGGAAAGGATTCCAACGCCCCCTGGCCGAAGGCCTGCTCTGTGAACAGGAAATGAAGAACGCCGCGCTCACGGCCCTGGCCGCCTGCATCGCCCTGGGAGGCTGGCTGGTGGTCATCGGCGGCTGGCCCATCCTGCTCATCGGACTGACGTCGCTTTTGTTTGCCTGGCTCTACACGGCCACCGACTATTCCCTGTCCTATCTGGGCATCGCCGATATCTTTGTCCTGCTCTACTACGGCATCTTTGCCTGTTGGGGCACGGTGTGGCTCCAGCAGGCGGCCGGCCTGCCGCTATGGGCCAACTGGCAGCACATCAGCTTCCAGCTTCAGGGCTATTCCCTCCAGACCGTGCTCTTCGGCGGCGGTGTCTGCGGCCTGTTGAGCATGTGCGTGCTGGCGGCCAACAACGTGAGGGATATCGAGGACGACCGGGC
>JAGDCW010000086.1 GCA_017958305.1 Bacteroidales bacterium
AACGTCGTGAGACAGTTCGGTCTCTATCTGTTATGGGCGTAGGATATTTGAGGAGATCTGACACTAGTACGAGAGGACCGTGTTGGACGGACCGCTGGTTTACCGGTTGTATCGCCAGGTGCACTGCCGGGTAGCCACGTCCGGATCGGATAAGCGCTGAAAGCATCTAAGCGCGAAGCCGGCTTCAAGATGAGATATCCCTTGAGGGTTGTCGGAGACTACGACGTTGATAGGCCGCAGGTGTAAAGACGGTAACGTCAAAGCCGAGCGGTACTAATAGCCCGAGCACTTTCCTCCGCGGATCGCCCCGTTTTTTTCTACTTATTCCATATGTTAAGGAATCGCCTGCCGCGTCGGAGCGGCCTGTGGTCCCCTTCTGGGGTGTCACAGAGAGGAGTTTAAGGTGACTATAGCGTCGGGGATCCACCTCTTCCCATCCCGAACAGAGAAGTTAAGCCCGACTACGCCGATGGTACTGCGCAAGTGGGAGAGTAGGTAGTCGCCGTTTTAGGAGCTCTGGAGTAATCCAGGGCTCTTTTTTCGTATATGCCCAATACTGCCACTCCCACTTACGCAGTACCATTAACCCGGTCCTACAGTGACCGCAGACGCGGTCACTGTGTAAGTGGGAGAGTAGGTTGTTGCCATTTTATTAATGACGGAGCGGGGAAACAAGACAACAAAAACGGTCCTTACTGTGCATACTCGCGCAGTAAGAACCGTTCAGGGCTAGGGGTTGTGGAACCTTAGAAGGAAACTCCGAATACGAAATAGGCCATCTCAGTATAGGGATTGACCCTCAGTCCGGCCGATATCGGCAAACTGAACCGCTCGGTAATATCGATGGGTTTGATCGCAGTGACCGAGATATTGGTAACTGCAAATCCCTCTGTCCCATACAAGGCGCTTTCGAAGGGGACCATTCCCAGAGAGGCTGTCCAGTCCACACCGCCTATGCTGAAGGGTGCGGATACTTCGCAGTAGGAACTGAAGGCTCTGTCGCTGCTTGCCAGGAAATCGGCACCTGCAAAAACGGTGTACCAACATATGGAACCGAAGCAGAAGTCGTAGCCTGCGAATGCTTCGAAGATATGGTTGGTCGCTCCTTCCTTGTATCTGAAGTAACGTCCGTTGGGTTCATCTCCGGCACTGAACCAGTAGTCGGTGATGCCTGCAGTCGCTCCGCCGACGGAGTAGCTCAGAGTGATATCGAATTCTTTTACATCGGACGGGTTGGCAATCCCTACCGATCCCCAAAGCAAAAGATCGAGCCCCGCCGCACTTAGTCCGAGCGAGGGCTGCAAAGCCGCGTCTCCGCACTTGTTGCCTCTCCAGATATATTCGCTGACCAAGTCTGCACCTACTGTTGTTTCAATCTCTGCGCACAGCGGACCAACCACTGCCATCATTATCATCATTGTTGGAAATAATTTTTTCATAGTTGTTTTTTTTGTGTAGTTGTTAATGTAATGGTTTATCAAATATTGTAGGCGGTTTCTCCGTGCTCATAGATGTCCAGCCCCTCTTCCTCGACTCTGGGCGCGACACGGATTCCGTGTATTTTCTTCAGAATCACGAATGTGAGCAGGCCGAGACCGAATGACCATGTGCAGGTGACCAGTGAACCAAGGGCCTCAATGCCCAGGAAGTGCCAGCCGCCTCCATAAAACAGACCTCCTTCAAGAGCGAACATTCCGGTCATGAGAGTCCCCAAAATGCCGCACACACCATGTACCGATACGGCACCGACCGGATCGTCAATCTTGCAGACCTTATCGATCAGGGCCACAGAACCTACCATTGTGCAACCGCATACAGCGCCGATGATTGCAGAACCTCCGATAGATACTAGGTCACAACCTGCTGTGATACCGACCAAGCCGGCCAGGATGCCGTTGCATACCAGTGAGAGCGAAGGTTTGCCATAGACCAGCCATGTCAGGAACAACACTGAAAGACCGCCGGTGGCAGCCGCCATGTTCGTTGTGCACATAACGTGGGAGATGGCAATGGCGTTCTCGGCACCTTCGGCAGCCAGCTGTGAACCGGGGTTGAAACCGAACCATCCGAACCAGAGCAGGAATACACCCAGCGCGCCGAAGGTAAGGTTGTGACCAGGGATGGCACGCGATTCGCCGGTCTTTGAATACTTGCCGATACGCGGACCAAGTACGATGGCTCCTGCAAGAGCGATCACACCACCGCAAGAGTGTACAACTGTCGAACCCGCAAAATCATGGAACCCAAGCTCGCTCAGCCAGCCGCCGCCCCAGGTCCAGTGACCCTCGATGGGATAGATTACGACTGAAATGATGATGGATATGATAACATACATCGAGAACTTGGTCCTCTCGGCCATGCCGCCTGATACTATGGTGGCGGCAGTAGCGCAGAATACCGTTTGGAAAATCAGTGTACATTCGGCGGGAATGTTAGAGTTGCCAATGAATGACCAGTCAAAAAGGTGAATACCCCCTATGAAGCCGTTGTTGGTCCCGTGCATCAGACCGAAACCGATCATCCAGAACAGGAAAGAACCAACCATGAAATCGACGAAGTTCTTCATTAGGATGTTGGCTGTGTTCTTGGAGCGTGTAAATCCAGCCTCGACCAATGCGAATCCGGGTTGCATAAAGAACACCAGCATAGCTGCTATCAAAACCCATACGGTATCCAGACCGCTGATACTACTTTCCATGGCGTTTACGCCTTCAATCATATTTTCCATAATACATTGTCAATTTAATATTCTACTTTCTGTCTGCTAAAACTATGTCTCCGTGTTCCCCTGTACGGATCGACCAGGTGTCATCGACCGGGCTGACGAATATGCGGCCGTCACCGACCTCTCCCGTCCTTGCCGCGCCCATGATGGCTTGAATGGCGGGCTCGACGAACTGATCTCGGCAGATAATCGTGATCTCAATACGGGAGATGATGTCGGTACTGTACATCACGCCACGATAGATTCTGTCCTGACGATCCTGGCCGATGGCGTGGACTACGGCATAGGAGAACCAGTTGATGTCGGCCTCAAAGAGCGCCTCTTTCACATCCTCAAACCGGGTTTCCCGGATGATTGCTTCAATTTTTTTCATCTGTGTTTTTGTTTTGAGGTTAATAATGAAGGTTGATGTATTGATAAACAAAAAAGGCTGGTCTGAAATAGACCAGCCTTTTGTATATGGGAATACACGAAAGTTAGATACCTGACCGGTCTAAAGGCACAACCATCTGAGCCTGCT
The DNA here is from genome assembly GCA_017958305.1 of Bacteroidales bacterium. GTDB lineage: Bacteria > Bacteroidota > Bacteroidia > Bacteroidales > UBA1402 > UBA1757. Next base: position 3,246 of record JAGDCW010000086.1, read on the forward strand.
GCTGATTGAGCTGGCTCTGATTGTTATTCTGCTGGTTGTTGGCCGGCGAATAAGCGGTCATGTGTTTCGTACCTTTAGACATTAGGTGCTTTGATGCGCTTTTGACGCTGCAAATGTAGTCACTTGTTTTTTAATCGTCAAAGAGGTCTGGCCAAAAATTATGATTTATTATGAGTTGTTCCGGTTTGTAAATATCGAAAAAGTGCCATCTTTACATCAGCAATGAAAACAAGAATACTACTTGCCATCATGGTGTCGCTTGTTTGCGGCCAGTCGATTCGGGGGGCACAGCCGGCTCTCGTATTTGATTGCTATGAATGGGATTTTGGCACTGTCAATGAGGCCGATGGCCCGGTGGCGCATACCTTCGGTTTCAAGAATCTGTCACCGGATCCTGTACAAATAGACCATGTGGCGACCAGTTGTGGCTGCACCACCGTGGAATACTCCACCGATCCGGTGTCCGCCGGCGGCTCGGGCTTTCTGACGGTGGTGTTCGACCCCGCCCGCAGTGAGGACTTTGTGATGCGCGAAGTGGAAGTCTATACCAAGGATCGCAAAGGTTATGCCCATCTTTCTGTCTCGGCCAATGTGATACCCATCCCCAAGGGGCTCAGCCAACTCTATCCGCAGCAGCTGGCCGGAACGCTCCGAACCAATACCTTGCGATGCAATTTCGGCTATGTGGCGCAAGGCGACAGCGTGACCAAGGTGATCCGGATTGCCAACCTGGGAAACAGGGCTGTCGCCCTGTCGGCGCTCACCACCGACTCCCGGTACGGAATGAGCGTCGTTTGTCCGCAGAGCATTGGTGCGCAAGAGGTTGTAAACGTGCATGTCGGCTATAGGATTCCTGTCGGAGAAGCGTATTATGGTATGACACATGACAGCGTCTGGTTGCTGGCCGACGGATTGAAAAGCGGTGATGCTATCGCTATCAGCGCAATCGGCACAGACCGTTTTTCCGACGACAAGGCCGCAGGACGGCCGGTGTTGCGCGTAACACCGGAATACGTCGATTTCGGTCGTCAGGCCCCGGGGCGGACCTGCCGTCGCACCATCGTGATTGCCAATGTCGGCCAGACCGATTTGGTGCTGCGTCATGTCGCGACGAGCGAGGAGACAACTGTGAGCCTTGGCAGCGGCCGGGTGGTCAAGCCCGGGCAATCGGTCAGGGCGACGGTGTCTGCGACCATCCCCCGCCTGTCGCGATCCAGGGCCACGGGATCGGTCTTTCTGACCACCAACGACCCGGTGCGCCCTTTCCGGGAACTCAGGTGGCAGGCGGAGACAAAATGAGCCTTGCATGGTTTTTACGCGAATTGTTTGTACCTTTACAACCGACTAGACGAAATCATCAACATAATCAATTATGAAAGCCATAAAAGTATTGCTGGGAGCTGCGGTAGTGCTGTCGCTCACGGCCTGTGGAAGCAAATCGTCCAAGTACGAGTATCCTTTCCAGAACCCCAATCTCAAAATTGAAAAGCGTGTTGATAACCTGTTGTCGTTGCTCAGTCCCGAAGAAAAGGTGGGACTGATGATGAACGGCTCGATATCCATCGACAGTTTGGGCATTCCCGCCTACAACTGGTGGTCGGAAGCCTGTCACGGCATCTGCATGAACGGTGCAACCGTCTTCCCGCAGGCCATCGCGCTGGCCGCCACCTTCGACGATGCCCAGCAGTATGAAATCTACACGGTGGTATCGGACGAAGCCCGTGCCCACTGGAACACCAGCGATCACAACCAATTTGGCAAGACCCGCGCCACGGGTGGCGCCTGGCATCAGGGACTGTCGTTTTGGTGCCCCAACATCAACATTTTCCGCGACCCTCGTTGGGGACGCGGTCAGGAAACCAGCGGTGAGGATCCCTACCTGACCGGTGTGATGGGCTCTGCCTTGGTCAGGGGCATGCAGGGCAACAACCCCAAATACTACAAGACCCACGCCTGCGCCAAGCACTATGCCGTGCACAGCGGTCTGGAAGCTGCTCGTCACCGTTTCAATGTCAGCGTGCCGATGCGCGATTTGTGGGAAACCTATCTGCCTGCCTTCAAGATGCTGGTCACCGAGGCCGGCGTCCAGGAAGTGATGTGCGCCTACAACCGCTATGAGGGCGAACCCTGCTGCGGCAGCGACCGCCTGCTCACCGACATCCTGCGCAACAAATGGGGCTACAAGGCCCTGGTGGTGTCCGATTGCGGCGCCATAGGCAATTTCTATAACCGCGGTCAGCACGAGACCCACGCCAATGCCGTCGAGGCCAGTGTGGATGCCGTGCTCTCGGGTACCGACATCGAATGCGGCACCAGCTACAACGCCCTGGTTCAGGCCATGCAGGAAGGCAAGATCAACGAAGCCGACCTGGATGTCTCGCTGCGCCGTATCTTGCGCTCGCGTTTTGAACTGGGCATGCACGATCCCGCCGAGATGGATCCTTGGAAAGACCTGGGTGCCGCCGACATCAGCAGCCCGGCTCATACGGCTTTGGCCCACAAGGCTGCCGACGAGGCAATGGTGCTGCTCAAGAACGAAGGCGGTATCCTGCCTCTCAAGAAAGAAGGCCTGACCATCGCTGTCGTCGGTCCCAATGCCGACAATGTCTCCATGCAATATGGCAACTACAACGGTACGCCCATCCGTGAGAACCAGATTTCCATCCTGCAGGCCATCAAAGACAAGGCCCCCAATGCCACCATCATCTACGACCGCGCCTGCGAGCTGGCCGACGACTACCTGACGGTGAACCATCTGGGCGATTTGAACGGTGGCAAGGGACTCTATGCCGAATACTTCAACAATGCCGGCATGAGCGGTGCCCCTGTGGCCAAAGCCTATTACAACGATGTCAACCTGCGCACCATGGGCGACTACCGCTTTGCCGAAGGGGTGGAGATGAACAATTTCTCGGCCCGCATGACGGGTATCTATGTCGCTGATTTCACGGGCGATCTGAACTATCGCGTGCGTGGCAACGACACCTGGAAACTCATGGTGAACGGCCGTGTGCTGGACGAGCAGAAAGCACCCGTGCAGAGCCGTGGTTTCGGTCGCGGCCAGCAGCCTCAGGCACCTTCGTTCAAGGTGGTGAAGGGCAAGGCCTACCTCATCCAGCTTGAGTATGCCAAGGGAGAGACAGGTTCGGCTTATCTCAGCTTCGAACTGAGCCAGCGCAAGCCGGCCGAATTCGCTTCGGTGGCCGAAAAGGTGAAGGATGCCGATGTCATCATCATGGTATCTGGCATTTCTGCCCGCCTCGAAGGCGAGGAAATGCGTGTCAACTATGAGGGCTTCTCGGGCGGCGACCGCACCAAGATCGAACTGCCCAATGTCCAGCTCCGCCTGTTGGAGGCCATGTATAACACTGGCAAGCCGGTTGTCATGGTCAACTGCTCGGGTTCGGCCATCGGTTTCGGTGCTGTCGAAAACCAGTATCAAGCCCTGCTGCAGGCATGGTACGGCGGTCAGGCCGGTGGTCTGGCGGTAGCCGACGTGCTGTTTGGCGACTACAATCCTGCCGGTCGTCTGCCGGTGACTTTCTACAAGAGCACCGACCAACTGCCCGATGTGGAGGATTACAATATGGATCATGGTTTCACCTACCGCTATTTCAAGGGCGAACCCCTGTACGCTTTCGGCTACGGCTTGAGCTACACCTCCTTCGCTTATGGCGATGCCACCCTCTCCAAGTCAAGCATCAAGGCCGGCGGCAAGGTCGATATCACGGTGCCCGTGACCAATACCGGCGACCGTGATGGCGACGAAGTGGTGCAGATCTACATCAAGGCACTCGACAATCCGTCGGCTCCCATCAAAACGCTCAAGGGATTCAAGCGTGTGAACATTCCGGCCGGCCAGACGGCCCAGGTCAAGATTACGCTCGAGCCCAAGGCCTTTGAGTACTACGACGAGAAGATCGACGAACTTTCTGCCATGCCGGGCCGCTACCAAATTCTGTACGGTTCTTCGTCGCTCGACAAGGACCTCAAAGCCATCGATTTCACTGTCAGGTAATCTCGAATACCTTTAACTCATGCCTCTTACTTTACCAAGCAAACTGCCGGCCATCGAACTCCTCAAAAAGGAGAACATCTTCGTCATGGACGACAAACGGGCCCGGGGTCAGGATATCCGTCCGCTGAGGATAGTTATCCTGAACCTGATGCCCGTCAAAATCACCACCGAGACCGACCTGATCCGATTGCTGTCCAACTCGCCATTGCAGTTGCAGGTGGATTTCATGAAGATCAAGAGCCACACACCGAAAAACACGCCCATCGAACACATGATGGCCTTCTACCGCGACTTTGATGTGATTGCCCGTGAAAAATACGACGGCATGATCATCACGGGAGCTCCCATTGAGCATCTGCCTTTCGATGAGGTGAAGTACTGGCCTGAGATGGAACAGATTTTTGCCTGGGCCCGGGAGAATGTCACTTCGACATTGTTCATCTGCTGGGCGGCGCAGGCGGGGCTGCACTATTATTACGGCATCCCGAAGTACCCCCTGGAAAAGAAACTGTCGGGAGTGTACAAGCATCGGGTACTGGATTCCTCCTGCCCGATTTTCAGGGGGTTCGACGATGAGTTTTTCGTGCCTCACAGCCGTTACACCGCGCTGCACAAGGAAGATATCCTCTCCGACAGCCGCCTGACACTGCTCAGTGAATCGGACGAGGCAGGGGTCTATATGGTGATGGCCCGCGAAGGACGTGAGTTTTTCATCACCGGCCATTCGGAATATGCCCCCAACACGTTGCACAATGAATATGTGCGCGATGTCAAGAAGGGCATCTCCCCCGCCCTGCCGTGCCACTACTATCCGGACAACGACCCTTCCCGTCCGCCGGTAGTGCGTTGGAGAGCCCATGCCAATCTGCTGTTCTCCAACTGGCTGAACTATTACGTCTATCAGGAGACACCTTACGATATCTCCCAGATCCATTCCTGATGGGATGAGCAAGCCCCGCGCCATAGAGCTGCTGGCTCCTGCCAAGAACCTGGAATGTGCCCGTCAGGTGATACTGCACGGGGCCGATGCCGTCTATATCGGTGCGCCGAAATTCGGGGCCCGGGCGGCGGCCGGCAATTCCCTGGACGACATCGCCGCGCTGGTGGCCTTTGCCCATCAGTACTACGTGAGGGTGTATGTGACGGTCAACACGCTGTTGACCGACGAGCAGCTGCCCGAAGCGGAAGCCCTGATCTGGCAACTCTGGCGCATAGGAGTCGATGCCCTGATTGTGCAGGACATGGGCATCACACGTCTGAATCTGCCTCCCATCCCCCTGCATGCCAGTACGCAGACCGACAACCGAAGTGCAGAAAAGGTCGATTTTCTGGCCCGGGCCGGTTTCAGGCAGGTGGTGCTGGCCCGTGAGTTGAGTCTGGAACAAATACGCGACATCGCCCGTCGGACCGATGCACGCTTGGAAGTCTTTGTGCATGGGGCTTTATGTGTGAGTTACAGCGGCCAGTGCTACATGAGCCAGGTGCTGGGCGGTCGCAGTGCCAACCGGGGTGTCTGTGCCCAGTTCTGCCGGTTGCCCTACGACCTGGTCGATGCCGATGGCCGGGTGCTGATGTCTCAGAAGCACTTGCTGTCGCTGCGCGACCTGAGCCGGCCGGCCGAAGACCTGGAAGCCTTGATCGATGCCGGGGTGAGCAGTTTCAAGATAGAGGGAAGGCTCAAGGAGGTCGCCTATGGCAAGAATGTCACCGCCTGGTATCGTCGGCAGCTGGACAGCATACTGGACAGGCGGCCGGATTTGCGCCGATCCTCTTCGGGACGGGAGAGCGTCGATTTTGAACCGAATGTATCAAAATCCTTCAACCGGGGTTTTACCGACTATTTTTTGCACGGCCGCCAAGGTCGGATCTGGAATTTCGACACGCCCAAGTCGATGGGCGAGGAAGTGGGATTCATGCGGGCTCAGAAAACGGATCATTTCATTTATCTGGGCAAGGAGGCGCTGCACAACGGCGACGGTCTGAGCTACTTCGACGAGCAGGGCCGTTTCGACGGTTTCAGGGTGAACCGCGTGGAAGGCAACCGGGTGTATCCCCTCAATCCGCGTCAGCGGCTCAAGACGGGCATACGCCTTTACCGCACGTTGGATGCCCGGTTCGACGGTCTGCTGCAAAAACAGACGGCTGTCCGCGAGATCCCCGTCGGTTTGCGGGCCTGGGCCTTGCCCGACGGCTTTGCCCTGCAAATGGAAGACCGCGAAGGACATCGGGCCGCCATCCGTTTCGAGGCGGAAAGGCAGCTTGCCCTCAAGTCCCAGCGCCGGCAACTTGTGGACCTGCTTTCACGCAAGGCTCATCCGATACTGCGGGTGACCGACTGCCAGATAGAGTGGCAGGAGGAGTTTTTTGTGCCCAACTCGGTGTGGACAGCCCAGCGCAACCGTCTGTACTCGCTCTTCGAACAGGTAAGGAGCATACAATTCGACGCTCCCTGGCAACGTTTTCCCGAGACCAGTCATCCCTATCCGGCCGGGAGTCTCGACTATCGGGGCAATGTGATCAACGCCAAGGCGGCGGATTTCTACCGTGTGCATGGCGTGAAGGATATTTCTCCGGGTCTGGAATGGCCCCAGGATCGGCCCCGCCCCGACTGGGCCGCGCCGCAAAAAAAGGAGGAAACGATCGAATTGATGCGCTGCAAACATTGTCTGCGCCATGCCATGAACGCCTGCCCCAAACAGGAGGGACACATCGTTTTGAGGGAGCCTTTGTTCTTGAGATATAAAGACCGGCAGCTGCCGCTGGCCTTCGATTGCCGTTCTTGCGAGATGACGGTGCTCTACCGCCCCGAGTCGGGACGATAGTGTGATTGCCGCAGGATTTCCCGGGCATCGGTCTGCATCATCAAATCCATGACACTGCAATCGGGCTGTGCAGCCATGTACTGTCTGACCATCTGATAGCCTGTCCAGATAGCCGCCCTGGCCGGGGAATCTTCCGTAAAATAGACGGTGAACGGCCCGTCGCCGATGTATTTGCCCAGTACCAGCGGATCGGGGGTGTAGAGGTGCTCGTATTCGAGGATGCGGTCCCACATGCGTTTTTCGTTGGCACGGCACCAGTCCAATTGGGCTTGGTCCCAGCCGGCCAGCCGTTCCAGGGGCTCGTGGGGCAGCACCAGCTGCAGCAGGAACAGTATTTTGCCTTCATAGACCAGGTAGTCGAGCAGGCGTTGCCCGGCCATGATGGATTCGTTGGTGAATTCGGAGCGGATCCAGCCATTGAGATAGTCGGCTGTGAGCTGTTCTGGGCGCATGCGCCTGCGCTGGTAGTCGTAGAAGAGGTTCTCGTAGTAGGGGTAGTCCGGCCCCAGGTATTTGTCGATGCTGGCCGACAAGCGGTCGGGTGCCGAGACGATCGACAGTCCGAAGCCCGACAGGTGCATGCCCACGACGGGCACAGGCATGTCGGGTACATAGTGGCAAAGCCGCTTGAATGCCGCACTGAGTTGCTTCTCGGTCTTGCGGGTGCTCGAAAACAGCTGCTGGCAATCGCTCCAGACTTGCATCATGTCGGAGTCGTTGCGGAACACCTCCATGTAGGCGCGGGTCTCCGGCAATCCGGCCTGCCCTGCCTGCATGATGTTTTCGGTGTAAATCTGCCAGAAGGCAGTGTCGCCGATGCCGCCCTTTTCAAAGAACTCCCGGTCGTAGCGCTGGATGACAATGCCGGGCGCAGGGGCCGAGGCCGGCACCCGATAGCGCTTTTCCGTGCAGGCGGTCGACAACAGGGAGGCAGCCAGCAGGTAGAGGAGCAGTCTTCCGCGTTTCATGACAGCTTATTGGTTGTTGTCGGACTTGGAGTGGACATTGGCCGAAAAATCGCTCTTCCGCTTTGGCGGTTTGACCGTCTGACGGGGCTGGTCGTAATAGACCGGCGGGCGCTTGTAGGCTCGGACCATGAGCAGGATGCCGCCCAGGACAAAGGGAATGCTCAACAATTGTCCCATATTGAGCAGCATGTTGGCTTCGAAGGCTTCCTGGTCGTTCTTGACAAATTCAATCAGGAAGCGCGACAGGAAGATGCAAACCAGAAACAGCCCGAAAATAAATCCTTCCCGGTGCTTGATGCTGGTTTTCCAATACAGCTTGTAGAGGACGATGAAGGTGGCCAGGTAGCAAAGCGCTTCGTAGAGCTGGGTCGGATGCGAGGGCTCGGTAAAGACAGGATCGACGCCGAAACGGTTTATCTCCGGCCAGTTGGTGATGAAGCGGAAGCCCCAGGGCAGGGAGGTGACATGCCCGAAGATCTCGTGGTTGGTGAGGTTGCCCAGACGGATGAACATGCCGGCCAGGGCCACCGAGATGACCATGCGGTCGAAGGTCCAGCACATGGCCCGATGGGTGGTGCGCTTGCTGTAGATCCAGACGGCCAGGATGATACCGATGGCGCCGCCGTGGCTGGCCAGTCCGCCTTCCCATATCTTCCATATCTCGTCGAGATGCTGTGAGTAATAGTCCCAGGCATAGAAGAATACATGTCCCAGCCGGGCGCCTACGGCCGTGGCGACGATGATATAGATAAAGAGTTTGTCGGTCCAGGCATCGGGCACCTTCTCGTCCTTGAACATTTTGGAGGTGATGACCAGGCCCAGGTAGAAGGCCACGGCAAAAAACAGCCCGTACCAGCGGATTTCCTTGCCCATCAGGGTGAAAATCTCGGGATGAACGGTCCATGTGATGAAATCCAGCATAGCAGTTGATAAAGGTCTTGGGGTTAGTCAAACACAAAAGTAGCAAAAACTGCCAATAGTTGGTCGAATGACACAAAAAAAGCGGAGACTGTCGCCTCCGCTTTTCATTGGGTGATTGGTTGAGCGCTTAGTTTCTCGGACCTCTCTGACCACCTCTCTGACCACCCTGGCCCATGTTACGCATCTGGGCAGCCTGGTCGTCCAGCATCTTCTGATATTTCTTCTGCTGGTCGGCGGTGAGAACCTTGTTCAGTTCAGCGGTCTTGGCGTTCTGGGTTTCCTGACGCTGCTTCATCATGGCTTCGCGGTCGAACTGCTGGCCGTTGTTGCCCTGGGCACGCATCTGAGCGAAGCGGACAGAGTCCTGAGCGGCATACTTGTAGTTGATCTTGTTGATTTCAACAACCTGGGCGTCGGTCAGTTTGACAGCTTCGTTGATACGGGCGGTCTCTCTTTCGGCGCGCTGGGCGACGGTCATCATACCCATACCACGGCCCTGGCCCTGGCCCTGGCCTCTCTGGCCCTGACCCTGCGGTCTGTTCTGGGCAACAACTGACATGGAAACAATTGCCAAAGCGGCAACCAATAAAGTCTTCAAGCTTTTCATAATCGTTTTATTTTAAAGATTAAACATGCATCTTCTTGCGAAAGACAATTCTTAGAGCCGCCGCGAGGGACTTGGTTTAATCCCGGATAATTGCCGGGGATAAGAATTAATGAATATTTAACATGACGGGCCTTCCTCCCCGTTTGGAACAGAGCCTATACCAGGCCTCTTTCCTTTTTAATCTGTTCGTAGGCGGCATTGACTTCTTGGAACTTCTCCTTGGCCTGCCGCTGGACATCCTCGCCCAGGTGGCTCACTTTGTCGGGATGGTATTTCACGGCCATCTTCTTATAGGCCTTTTTGACTTCCTCGTCGGTGGCTTCCGGGGTGATCTCCAGAATGCGGTAGGCGCTGTCCTGCTTTTTGACAAACATGGCCTGGATGGATTCATAGTCCTTTTGGGAGATGCCCAGTCCATTGGCGATGAGACGGATAATGCCGGCCTCGCTGGGATGGATGCTGCCGTCGCTTTGGGCGATGCCGAAGAGATAGTGCAGCAATTGCAGGCGCGAGGGCAGGTCCATGGCGTAGCGGATCTGCCGGCAGATGTTATCGACAGGGTAGTCTTTTTTGAGCAGCTCGCGCAGCATCAATATGTACTGTTCGGCTTTCTGCTGGCCGAACTGCCGTTTGAAAAAGTCTTTGACATAGTCGAGCTCGGAACGCTTTACCTGTCCGTCGGCCTTCATGACGGCGGCCGAGAGCACCAGCAGGCTCACGCCGAAATCGCCCTCGTGGGTTGTCGGCCTCGGTCGTGCCTGACGTTTGGCGGTTTCATCATAATAATAGGTGTCATTTTGGCTGCCGGCCTGTCCGAGTCCTTCGAACATCCTCCCGACAAAAAAACCCAGCAAGCCGCCCAGCGGACCGCCCAGGGCCCAGCCCAGCACGCCGCCTATCCATTTGATCGCTCCCATGGTTGTGTCAATACAGTGTCTTTATTATGAAGTAGTCAGGCTGCAATATTACAAATATTATGCCGAACAAAGTTGGCTGACACCTTATAAAAAATCGCCCTGGGTGGACAGATTATGAAGAAAACATCGTATCTTCGCTTTTTATACGTGCCGTGATGGAAATAAAAATTCATACGGCAAGTAACGTTTGTCAGAGAAAATCATCTTAGACCATGTCCGACTACGAGAGGAAGTGTACAGAAGAGGAAAAGCTCCTGGTCGAAGCCTGTCTGAAATCAGACCGCAAAGCCCAGAAGCAGCTCTATGATACGTATGCTCGCAGAATGATGCCGATCTGTATTCGTTATACCAACGATACGGACTCGGCGCATGATCTTTTGCATGATGGTTTTGTCAAGGTCTTCACTCACTTGCAGGACTTCAAGTTCGAGGGTTCTTTCGACGGCTGGATGCGCCGCATCTTTGTCAACACGGCCCTGGAACAGTTGCGCAAGACGGCTGAAAGGCCTTACATGGTGGACGTTGAAGAAGCCCGTAGCCTCTCCGACAGCGACTATTCAGTGATGGATACGATGTCGGCCGAGGAAATCATGCAGTGTATCCAGCGTCTGCCGGCAGTGTACCGGACGGCGTTCAACATGTATGCCGTGGACGGCTACTCCCACAAGGAGATTGCCGATGCCATGGGCATTACGGAGAGTTCGTCGCGCGTGTACCTGCTGCGGGCAAGACAAATGTTGCAAGAGATGATCAAGAAATATCGGAAATGAAGGACGAACAGTTATTGAAGGACTATTTCAGCAGCCGCCTGGCCGATTGTCAGAGCAGCAGCGTGCCCGAATTCGAGGCAATGTTTGCTGCGGACGCATTGGTCGTAGCCAAGGGTCATCAGCTGAAGTTCTGGCCGCGTGCGCTGGCCGGCGTATCGGCGACAGCTGCCGCTGCCGCCGCTGCGGTATATCTGTTTGTCGTCAGCCCAGACAAGGAGACGCCGCCCGAAGTGGCCGAAGTGGCCGAGACAATCGAAGTGGAGGCTCCTGTCCAGGAAGAAATCGTCGCCACTCCGCAGGAACCGGCGGCCGGGGAAACCTATGTCAGACCTGTTACGCGCAGCCGTGGCGCCACTTTGACTGACGCCTTCGAAAACGAGGAGGCGATGGCTGTCGCGGAGGTGGCGGAAGAAGAGGCTCCGATGGTGGAGGAAACCCCCGAGGAGGCCCCCCGTTCCGAGCAGCCTTCGACCCGGCAGACAGTCGAGCCGGAGCCACAATACGAACGCAGCATCGAGGAAGCCCACCGCGAGGCCCAGGCCGCCAAGCCGCGTCGTCAGAGCCGTACCCGTATCGGTGTGTCGCTGGCCCGTGACAACAGCCTGCTTGCATCGGCCACCGGCCGGGATTACCATTCGCCCATGTCGCCCGTGCTGGGCGCCTATCCTTCGCAGGGCGCTTCCCTGCGCGCCGCCTCCTCGCGCAACGAGTGGCGGCAGCCCGACAACCTGCTGTCGAGCCAGATCGCCAGCTACGCCCCCGTCTATCATCTGCCCCTGTCGGCAGGCATTACGGTGGAGATTCCCTTGGAAGGCCGCTGGTCGATCGTCACGGGGCTCAACTATACCTTCCTGTCGGCCGATATCACGGGCAACAAGGAAGACGGCTCGGATTTCCTGCTCAAACAATATCTGCACTATGCAGGCATTCCTTTGGATTTGAGCTATCGTCTTCTGGACGGAGACATGGGACTGTATGTTTCGGCAGGTGGCGGCCTGGAGAAGGGCATCACCGGCGTGCAGACCTGTCAGGTGACGGCACGCAACGGCAGTGTGAGCCGCGACCGGGTAAGCCAGGGTGTGGCCGGCCTTCAGCCATACGCCGATCTGTCGCTGGGCCTTTCCTACCGTCTGGACAGGAGAATCTTGCTCTACATCGAGCCCGGGATGGCCTATTATTTCGATACCCGCCAGCCGATGAGCGCCCGGACAAAACATCCGCTGAACATGAGCCTGAGCGCAGGTTTCCGCTTCAGTATGTGACGCTTTTTGAACAAAAAACGGAAAAAATTTTTGTGGCAAAAAAAAATGATGTACTTTTGTGCCGCTTAAGATAAGCTGAATTGCTCAGTAGTATAAAGGCTATTATGTGAGATTCTGGTCCTCAAGATGTAGGTTCGATTCCTGCCTGAGCAACAAAGAGAGCTTTAGCTGTAGTTCAAAAGACTCGGCCGAAGCTCTTTCTTTTTAAGGATACTTCTATGAAAGGAATCTATACACTTGTAGGCATTTGCCTTCTGTCCGCCCTTTGGACGGCCCGGGCTCAGGAAACTTCGGCGCCTGCCTCCCCGGACAGCCTTCAGTTGCTCCCCGACACATCTGCCGTTGCGGCGCCCGTCAAGGACACCATAGTCATCACCACCAGCCTGGGCGTGATGAAGGCTGTTTTCTACGATGACGTGCCCCGCCACAGGGCTATGTACGAGCGTCGTATCCGCGAAGGAGCCTTCGACGGCACGCTCTTCTATCGTGTGGTGAAGGGATTCATGATACAGGGCGGTTCGCCCGATTCCCGCAATGCCGCCCCCGGTGCGCGTATCGGGCAGGGCAGTACCCAATATCTGCTGCTGCCTGAGTTTCGCGAGCGGCATATTGCCCGCAAGGGCGCCATTGCCGCCCCCCGTCAGCCCGACAAGACCAATCCCCGGAAAAAGTCGGACTGCAGCCAGTTTTTCATCGTGCAGGGCCATCCTTATTCTTCCGGCTACCTCGACACCTTGGAGATGGCGCGCAACAACCCGGTCAAGAACGAATGGTGGAAGGAAAACTACACGCCCCACAAGGCCGAAATGGACAGCCTGAGGAAGGCCAATCCCCGGGAGTACAACCGCCGGCTGCGCCAGTACCGCGAAGACATGGATGTGTATCTGCACCAGCATCCCGCCACGCTCTTCTTTTCGGAGGAGCAGCGACGGGCACTTACCGAACAGGGAGGCGAACTCAATCTCAACGGCCAATACACTTTCTTTGCCGAGGTGGTCGAAGGCTTGGAGGTGATAGACAAGATTGCCGACCGGCGCACCGACAAGAACGAACGTCCGCTGCAGGATGTCCGGATTGTTTCAGTCAAAATCAAATAGTTTTTCAGGATTCACCGGCACAGCGCTCGGCACAGAGTTCGCCGTCGATGGCCGAGCTGACAATGCCGCCGGCGTAACCGGCCCCTTCTCCGCAGGGGTAGAGGCCCTCGATGCCCAGCAGGTTCATCTGTCCGGGATCGCGCAGCATGCGCAATGGCGAGGATGTGCGTGTCTCGCAGGCGATGAGTTGGGCCTCGTTGGTGAGGAATCCTTTGATGTTGCGGTCGAACAGCCGGAAGCCCTGCTGCAGACGCCGCCGGATTTCTCCGGGCAGCCATTCGTGGAGCGGGGAAGCGACCAGTCCGGGCAGGTATGACGAAGTCGGCAGGCTGGCCGAGGCGCGTCCCTGGACAAAGTCGGCCATGCGTTGGGCAGGTGCTCTGAGTCCTTGGGCCACCTGCCGGTAGGTATGGATTTCCAGGGCTTGTTGCAACTGGAGCATCTGCCGGAAGACAGGTGCGTCCTGGGCGGCATTTCCGGAGTTTTGCATCACACGCCGGACAAAACCGGCATAGAGGGGCAGGTCTTCGGGCCGGATTTCCACCACCATGCCCGAGTTGGCCCATTTCGTGCCCCGGTTGGAGGGCGACATGCCGTTGACCACCAAGGCGCCGTTCGTGTTGCCGGCCGGCACCACCAGGCCGCCGGGGCACATGCAGAAGGAATAGACGCCGCGGCCGTCCACCTGCTCGACAAAACTGTATTCGGCGGCGGGCAGATACTCGCCCCTTCCCTGGGGATTGTGGTACATGAGGCAGTCGATGAGCGCCTGGGGATGCTCCAGACGGACACCCATGGCGAAACCTTTGGCCTCGAGCGGCATGTGAAGCCGGTGCATCAGTTCATAGACATCGCGGGCCGAGTGGCCGGTGGCCAGGATGACCGGTCCGTGAAACTCTTCACCGCCCTGGCAGCGGATGCCGACGGCGCGGCCGTCTCGAAGCAGGATGTCGGTCATGCGGGTCTGGAAATGGACCTCGCCCCCGCAGTCGAGGATCTGTTGCCGCATGTTGGCGATGATGCCGGGCAGCTTGTCGGTGCCGATGTGGGGATGGGCGTCGAGCAGGATGTTCTCGGAGGCTCCGAACTGATGGAAGAGCTGGAGAATACGCCTGACATTGCCCCGTTTTTTGCTGCGTGTATAGAGCTTGCCGTCGGAAAAAGCCCCGGCTCCGCCTTCTCCGAAACAATAGTTGGACTGCTCGTCGATCTGCTGCCGGCGGACCGCCTGGGCCAGGTCGCGCTTGCGCTCGCGGACGGCCTTGCCCCTTTCCACGACGATGGGCCGTCGGTGCAGTTCAATGAGCCTCAGGGCGGCGAAAAGACCGGCCGGACCGGCCCCCACCACGACGACCGGCGGTGCCTGGGAGACATCTTCGTAATGGATTGTTTCGCTTTGTGGCGGCTGGACGGGCTCGTTTTCGAAAACCCTCACCTGCACCTGCATCATCACGGTGCGCTGTCGGGCATCGACCGAGCGCTTGAGCAGCTGCACGCCTGTCACATGGCTCTCGTCCAGGCCTTTCAGACGGCACACGCAGGCCTTGAGGCGGTCGTTGTCGGCGGCCTCCCGGGGCAGTATGCGCAAACTGAACTCGTGTACCATGCGGGTGATCGTTTATCCGAACAGCAGCCGGAAGGCTTCCTCGACCTTCTTGACGCTGGCTATTTCTATCTTGAAGCGCTTCAGGTCGAGCCCGCTGCCCGAGAAATCGGGGATGACAATCCTTTTGAATCCCAGTTTCTGGGCTTCCATGATGCGCTGCTCGATGCGGCTCACGGGGCGTATCTCGCCGGCCAGGCCCACTTCGCCGGCCAGACAGGTGTCTTTGTCAACGGCAATGTCGAGGTTGGAAGACAGGATGGCGGTGAGGACGGCCAGGTCGATGGCCGGGTCGCTCACTTTGATGCCGCCGGCGATATTGAGGAATACATCTTTTTGTGCGATCTTGAAACCGGCCCTTTTTTCGAGTACGGCCAGCAGCATGTTCAGCCTTCTCACTTCGAAGCCGGTGGTGGAGCGCTGGGCTACTCCGTAGGCGGCGGTGCTCACCAGGGCCTGGGTCTCGATCATGAAGGGACGGATGCCCTCGATGGCGGCGGCAATGGCCACGCCGCTCAGGCCCAGATGCTGTCGGCTGAGCAGCAGTTCGGAGGGATTGGACACTTCGCGCAGGCCTTCGCGCCTCATTTCGTACATGCCGATTTCGGCGATGCTGCCAAAGCGGTTCTTGATGGAACGCAAAATGCGATAGACATAGTGCGAGTCGCCCTCGAAGAGCAGGACGGTATCGACGATGTGCTCCAACACCTTGGGCCCGGCGATGCTGCCTTCCTTGTTGATGTGGCCGATGAGGATGACGGGCAGGTCGCGGGTCTTGGCCACCCGGAGCAGGGTGGCGGCACATTCACGCACCTGGGTGACACTGCCGGGCGACGACTCGGCCGTCTCGGTGTAGAGGGTCTGGATGGAATCGACCACCAGCAGGTCGGGCTGCACCTGATCGACATGCTCCAGTATTTTTTCGAGCAGGGTTTCGGAAACGAACCAGGCCTGGGGGTTCTCCCCTTCGATGCGGTCGGCCCGCAACTTGATCTGTTGGAGGCTCTCTTCGCCCGAAACATAGAGCACTTTCTTGTCGGGCATCCGCAGGATGGTCTGCAGCACCAGGGTCGATTTGCCGACGCCCGGTTCGCCGCCCAGCAGCGTGACCGAGCCGGGCACAATGCCGCCGCCCAGCACGCGGTCCAGTTCGCTGCATCCTGTCTGGATGCGCATTTGCCGGCTGCCGTCCACTTGGCTGAGCAATTGCGGCCGGCTGTCGGCGTGGCCGACTTTGGCGGCCGGAGTCGAGGCAGCCTCACGTATCACTTCCTCGTGGAGGGTACCCCATTGGCCGCAGGCCGGACATTTGCCCATCCATTTGGGAAAGTCGGCGCCGCAGTTTTGGCAGAGATATACAGTCTTGTTCTTGGCCATGTTCCTTGTTGTCTGTCTCGCTCACAAAAATAATCAGATTAATCCAATCTCGAAGCGGGGCGGGGTGGAAGTTTGAAAAAATAAAAGCGTCCGGCCTTCGTACCGGACGCGCTGGGTTGCGGAGAAAGGATTCGAACCAATGACCTTTGGGTTATGAGCCCAACGAGCTACCACTGCTCCACTCCGCGATGTAATCTGGGTGCAAAGGTAGGGCATTTTCCCGTAAAAACAAACATTCTCCCCGTTTTTTGCATTAATTGGACAAAAAAGGCGCCTCAAGGCATTGTTTTATCAGAAGAAAACGGCTATATTTGTTCGTTTTTAGGGCCTGTCGGAAACGGCCTTCAACCAGGGCACTAAACCTTGGATAATGAACTGAAACTAAGCATTATGATGGAAGAAGAAATCAAGCAGGAACAGCAGAGCGACTACTCTGCTAAAAATATTCAGGTGTTGGAAGGACTGGAGGCTGTCCGCAAGCGTCCGGCCATGTATATCGGCGATACTTCCGAGAAGGGTCTGCACCATTTGGTCTATGAGGTGGTGGACAACTGTATCGACGAGGCGCTGGCCGGCTTCTGCAACGACATCAAGGTCTGGATCAACCCCGACAATTCCGTGACGGTGAGCGACAACGGACGCGGTATTCCGGTCGATATGCACGAAAAGGAGCACCGCTCGGCCCTGGAGGTCGTTCTGACGGTGCTGCATGCCGGCGGCAAGTTTGACAAGGGCTCGTACAAGGTGTCGGGCGGTCTGCACGGTGTGGGCGTGTCGTGCGTCAACGCCCTTTCATCGGCTTTCCATGTGGAGGTCTGCCGCGGCGGCAAAAAATACGAGCAGGACTATGTCAAGGGCAAGCCCCTCTATTCGGTGCGCGAAGTCGGTCTGTCGGACAAGACGGGTACGACCATCACTTTCCTGCCCGACAAGGAGATTTTCTCCACCACGGAGTACAAATACAACATTCTCGAGAACCGTCTGCGTGAGCTGGCCTATCTGAACGCCGGCATCACACTCACCCTGACCGACCTGCGCCCCAATCCGGACGATCCCCAGGCGGCTCCCCGCAGCGACACCTTCTATTCGGAGCAGGGTCTCAACGAGTTTGTCCGCTACATCGACGGCACCCGCGAGCCGCTCATCGAGGATGTCATCCATATTTCCACCGACAAGTACGGCACCCCGGTCGAGGTGGCCATGATCTACAATACTTCCTACACGGAGAATGTCCATTCCTACGTCAACAACATCAACACCATCGAAGGCGGTACGCACCTGGCCGGTTTCCGTCGTGCCCTGACCCGCACGCTGAAAAAATATGCCGAGGATGCCAAGCTGCTGGAGAAGGTCAAGGTGGAGATTTCCGGCGATGACTTCCGCGAAGGCTTGACGGCCGTGATTTCTGTCAAGGTGGCCGAACCCCAGTTCGAAGGCCAGACCAAGACCAAGCTGGGCAACAACGAGGTGATGGGTATCGTCGATCAGACGGTGGCCGAAGCGCTGGGCAACTACCTGGAGGAGCATCCCAAGGCTGCCCGCACGATTGTGGACAAGGTGGTGCTGGCCGCCACGGCCCGTAACGCGGCCCGCAAGGCCCGCGAAATGGTGCAGCGCAAGTCTCCGCTGTCGGGCGGCGGTCTGCCGGGCAAACTGGCCGACTGCACCAACCGCGATCCGGAAAAATGCGAGATCTTCCTTGTCGAGGGCGACTCGGCAGGCGGCACGGCCAAGCAGGGCCGTCACCGCGAGTACCAGGCCATCCTGCCGCTGCGCGGTAAGATCCTGAACGTCGAAAAGGCCATGCCACACCGTGTCTTCGACAGCGAGGAAATCCGCAACATCTACACCGCCCTGGGTGTGACCATCGGCACAGACGAGGACTCCAAGGAACTGAACTTGGACAAGCTGCGCTACCACAAGATCATCATCATGACCGATGCCGATGTCGATGGCAGCCACATCGACACGCTGATCATGACCTTCTTCTTCCGCTATATGAAGCCCATCATCGAGAAGGGCTATCTCTATATCGCCAACCCGCCTTTGTATCTGTGCCGTAAGGGCAAAATCGAGGAATATTGCTGGACCGACCAGCAGCGCCAGGCCTTCATCGACAAATACGGCGGCGGTCAGGAGAACGCCATCCACACCCAGCGCTACAAAGGTCTGGGTGAGATGAACGCCGAGCAGCTGGCTTCCACCACCATGGAACCGGCCAACCGTATCCTGCGCCAGGTGACCATCGAAAACGCTGCAGCGGCAGACTACATCATTTCCATGCTGATGGGCGACGATGTGGGTCCGCGCCGCGAGTTTATCGAGGCCAACGCCACCTATGCCAATATCGATGCCTGATTTGACTTTTTCCAAACGATAACAGCTATGAAATCAAGATCCGTTACCTTTGGGTTGGGCAGCCTGGCTGCTGTCTGCCTTGTCGTGATGTGTGTGCTGATGTCTTCCTGTGGCAAGGAAACCTGCCGGATGACACAAGATCTGGATGCTTTGTACGACAACCAACTGCCTTTCGCCATGCCGGCCTACCAGTTGCCGGAGATTCCCGACTACCGGGTGGATATCGCCGATTTCGGCGGTGTCAACGACGGAACGGCCGACAATACCCAGGCATTTGCCGATGCCATCGCCCATATCGCCCAGAAGGGCGGCGGTGAGCTGCGGGTGGGCCCCGGTATCTGGTTGACGGGTCCGATAGAATTCACCAGCAACTTCTGTCTGAATGTTGAAAAGGGAGCCGTGATCCTCTTTACCCGTGATCACTCCCGCTATCCGCTTATCCGCAGCACTTTCGAAGGTTGGGATGCCTGGCGCTGCCAGTCGCCGCTTTCGGCCCTGAACTGCGAAAACATCGCCATCGTCGGCGAGGGTGTCCTGGACGGCCAGGGCGACAGCTGGCGTCCGGTCAAGAGAGGCAAGATGACCAACAGCCAGTGGCAGAAACTGCTCGATTCGGGCGGTGCATTGAGCCGCCGGGGCGACATCTGGTTCCCCTCGGAGAGCGGCCGTGCCGGCTACGAAGACGGTTTCCTGCGTGCTTCTTCCGACCGCGAAACCTTGGAGTCGATCAAGGATTTCTTCCGTCCGGTCATGCTCAGTTTCCGTCATTGCAAGAATGTGCTGCTCAAGGGCGTGTCCTTCCAGAACTCGCCGGCCTGGTGCCTGCATCCCTACTGCTGCGAGAACGTGGTGCTCTACCGTGTCTCGGTGCGCAACCCCTGGTATTCGCAAAACGGAGATGGTCTGGACCTGGAGTCCTGCACCAATACCATCATCACCCAGTGTACTTTTGATGTCGGCGACGATGCCATCTGCATCAAGTCGGGCAAGGACGCCCAGGGCCGCCGTCGGGGTATGCCCACGCAGGATGCCCTGATTGTCGGCAATACGGTCTATCATGGTCATGGCGGTTTCGTCATCGGCAGCGAGATGTCGGGCGGTGCCCGCAGGCTCTATGTCAAAGACTGCACCTTCCTGGGGACGGATGTCGGCCTGCGTTTCAAGAGCACGCGCGG
>JAGDCW010000087.1 GCA_017958305.1 Bacteroidales bacterium
ACCATGCCGACCGCCAGCTACGCGAGGCCAATGAATATGCCCGCCGCCGCGGAGTCATGCTCAAGGGCGACATTCCCATCGGCATCAGTCCCGACAGTGTGGACGCCTGGGTCCATCCCGAGCTCTTCAACCTGGACGCTTCGGCAGGGGCGCCGCCCGACGATTTCTCCGTGTCGGGCCAGAACTGGGGTTTCCCCACCTATCGCTGGGACGAGATGGCCAAGGACGGCTTCCAATGGTGGCGGCAGCGTTTCCAGAAAATCGCCGACTACTTCGACGCCTACCGCATCGACCACATCCTGGGCTTCTTCCGCATCTGGGAGAACGCACGAGAAGATGTCTGGGGCTTGCGCGGCCGCTTCTCGCCCGCCCTGCCCTACAGCCTGGAAGATTTGCAGCACCTGGGCATCGACCTGGGCCTGGAGCGGCTGGTGCAGCCCTATATCTGCCCGGATGCCCTGAAAGAACTCTTCGGAAAGCAGACCAAGGAAGTGAAGGAAACCTTCCTCGAGGAGCGAAGTCTCGGCCTCGCCCGTCAGATTGCAGGCGATACATCCCTCCCTGCCGGCAAACTGCCACGCTATCGATTCAAACCTGCTTTCGACACCCAGCGCAAGGTGAAGGCTTGGCTCTCACGGCAGCCGCAAGCCAGCCAGGAAGCCCTGCGCGACGGTCTCTACCTGCTGCTGAGCGACGTGCTTTTCGTGCGCGACCTCCACAACAAAGACTTGCTGCATCCACGCATCTCAATGAGCCGGTCCTACAGCTACAAGGCGCTGCCAGAGGCTATGCAACGGAAACTCTCCGCCCTCTACGAAGACTTTTTCTACCACCGGCATAACGAGTTCTGGAAAGCATCGGCCCTGCAGAAACTGCCCGCCCTTGTGGGCGCCACCGACATGCTGGTCTGCGGCGAAGACTTGGGGATGGTGCCTGCCTGCGTGCCCGAAGTGATGCAACAGCTCGACATCCTCTCGCTCGAAATCCAGCGCATGCCCAAAGAGATGCGCGAATTCGGCGACACCACAAGCCTGCCCTGGCTGTCGGTTTGCACAACCGGCACCCACGACATGAACCCCCTTCGCGCCTGGTGGGAGGAAGATCCCGAAAAAACACAGCGCTACTACAACCAGGTATTGGAAAAGGAAGGTGAGGCGCCCAAGACCTGCACGGCCGCCATCGTCGGCGAGATTGTGCGACGGCATCTGGATTCGCCGGCCATGTGGGTAATCCTTCCCTGGCAAGACTGGATCGCCACCGAAAGCCGCCTGCAACGGCCTGATCCGGGATGCGAGCGCATCAATGTGCCCACCGACAGCCACAACTATTGGTGCTACCGCATGCATCTCTGCCTGGAAGACCTGCTGCAGGAAAAAGCCTTCAACAACCGGCTTCGCGACATGATCCGGCAGAGCGGCCGCTGACAATAATATCAAACAAGCGATAAAGTATCTTGTAAAGCAGCCGGAACCATCGCTTTTGCCAATTATTACCTTTATCTTTACAGCCGAGTGCGGCAACCAAAGTGTGGCTCGCCCGACTTTAACGGACATAATAACAGCAAATCATATGGAAACTCTCTACACGACGACCCGACGACTGATCCTGACCTGCCTGCTCTGTCTGGCCGGCCTCAGTGCCATATCCCAGTCACAGACCCCTGTCACCGCAGGGCAACAGCCCGCACAGACAACCCGGCAACAGCCTGCCTCCGGGCAGCAGCGGCCCACCAACGGCCAGAGCCTCCAGCGGCGGGGAGTCGTGATGGATGCAAGCTATTTCAAGAGCGAGGCAGCCCGCAAGGTGGGCGACCAGATGCTGCTCTACCAGCGCGTCACCGGCGGCTGGCCCAAAAACATCAACATGTACCGCGAGCTGAGCCAGGAAGAACGTGCCCAGGTGCTGGCCGACAAGGAGCGCCGCGACGACTCGACCATCGACAACAACGCCACCACCTCTCAGATGAACTACCTGGCCCGTCTGTATCAGGCCACCAAGGACAAACGCTACCGCGACGGCTTCTGCCGCGCTGTGGAGTATCTGCTCAGCGGACAGTACGACAATGGCGGCTGGCCCCAGTTCTGGCCCGACCCACATGGCTATCAGGTGCACATCACCTACAACGACAACGCCATAGTCAACACCATGAACCTGCTGCGCGACATCGCCGAGCAGAAGGAACCCTATCAGGGCAAGCTCACCGACAAGACCCTGCGTCGCCGCGCCAAGGAAGCATTCGACAAAGGTGTCGAGTGCATGTTGGCCACCCAGATGCGCCGCAACGGCCAGCTCACCATTTGGTGCCAGCAGCACGACCATATCACCTACGAGCCGGCTTCGGCCCGCGCCTATGAACTGCCCTCCTATTGCCCACAGGAGAGCGCCGGCATCGTGCGTCTGCTCATGCAGTTGCCCAATCCCGACGAACGTGTCAAATCAGCCGTTCATGCCGCTATGGCCTGGTTCGACCGCTACAAGCTCACCGGCGTGCGCGTCGAGCGTAGCGGCCGCGGCAACGATCGCGACACCCGTCTGGTGTCCGACCCCAATGCCCGTCCGCTCTGGGGCCGCTACTACGACCTGGAATTCTGTGAACCCTATGTCTGCGACCGCGATGGAGTGCCCCGCCGACGCCTCGACCAGATCGGCCCCGAACGCCGCAACGGCTACTCGTGGTACGGCGACGGCCCCGCCGGCCTCTATGCCCTCTACAACGACTGGGCCGACCGCTACGATCCCGCCCGCAAGCTCACGCTCGACCTCAACAGCCCCGGTGCCAACCAGACCGGTCTGATTCAGCTGGAACGCCAGCCCCAAAAAGACATGACAGCGTTTGATGTGATCGTCCGCGAAGGCGAGAGCATCCAGGCAGCCATCGAGAAGGCCCCCCAAAGCCCCGAAAAGCCTTTCAAGATATTCATCAGCAAAGGCACCTACCATCAGAAAGTCATCATCGACCGGCCCAACATCGTGCTGGTGGGCGAAGACCGCGACAACACAATCATCACCTTGGCCGAGACCGCCCAAACCCGACAGATCACCGAATATCACGGCAAGAGCGTAGGCAACGGGGTGATTGTGCTGCAGGAAGGCGCCGACGACTGTGTGATCAGCGGCCTGACGGTCTATAACAGCTACGGCACCACCGTCGAACCCGGCAACACCACCCACCAGATGGCCGTCTTCGGACGCGCCACCCGCACCATAGTCATCAACAGCAACATCTGGGCCG
>JAGDCW010000088.1 GCA_017958305.1 Bacteroidales bacterium
CCGTTGAGCTTGAAGGCGCTGACATCGGCCTTGGCGCTGACAACAGCGTGCTTCTTGGCCTCCAACTGAGTCGGGGTCTCGATGGTAGTGGAATTTACCTTAAATGTCCATCCAGCCTTGACCGTGTCATTCTCAAAATTGAGAACCGACTGCGCCGTCGCTACTGTGCTGAACGATGCAAACAGCATGAAGCTGAACGCACAAGTCAGCAGTTTAAGTAATGACTTTTTCATAAGCGTTTAGTTTTTAAAAAGTTAGTAGATAAAGTAGATAGTTAGTTCATCGTTGATAAAAACATTCTATATTTAAACGGCCAAAAGTAACACTAAAACGATACAGAAAAAAATGGATTTACAAATTTTAACTGCTCGCGTAGCTATTTTTTACGTATCATAAAAACGGCTTGCGACGGAGAATCAGCGAAATCCTGAGCTAAAGATAGGCATATTTCTTCAATCTCTGAATAATCTGCGGCAATAGATGCAAAATCTTGCCGGGCCGTTACTTGGAAGCCGAAAGAGCGGTAGTAGTCGATGAGCGTGTCGTTTTGCGGAATGAGCACACAGGGCTGTGAGGAGCGGTCTATGCGCTCCAGCGCGGCGTGGAGCAGGCGGGTCATGTAGCCCCGTCGGCGGCATTCGGGTTGGGTCGAGAGCCCCGACAGATAGACCACTCCCTTGCGGGGCAGCATCTGCAGGGCCGACAGCACGCGGCCTTGTCCGAACATGAGAAGGGTCTGTGAGGGGCGGTAGTATTGCTGGAAATAGTCGTCGAGCCAATCCTCGTCGTCGTGGAAGCAGGTCTGCCACAGTGTGCGGATCTCGGCCGTCATGCTTTCGTCGGCCTGACGGATCTCGGGGGCGGGGTCGCGGTAGGGGTACTGGCCGGCGAGCCAGACTTCGCCTTTTTCGAGCAGCTGTGCGGGGTGGTAGGAGAGTTTGGCCTGTCTCAGGCCGGGCAGACCGAGGTCTTCCTCGCGGTTGATGTAGCGGTAGGAGGCGGCTGCCTGGCGGGCAAAGCGCTGGTTGATGAGCGGGTAGGCGCCTTCGATGTCGGCCCGTGCCTTTTCGATGTGTACTCCGAAGGTGTTGTCCGGGAGAGGCTGGCCGTAGGTGTAGGCCACCACTTGTCCGTCCAGTCGCAGCACGCCGCCTTGCAGGCCCAGGGCTTCGTAGTGGTCCAGTGCCAGGTGGATGGCCGCCAGTTCTTCCTCCACGGCCTGCGTCATGGCCAGGCATTCGTCGAAATCGGCCCGGCGGAGCGGACGGTACTCGCAGCCCGGCAGGGTGGCCAGTTTGTGCAGGTGGTTGCGCTTGGGCTGGTATTTCTTGCCTGTGAGGTCGATCAGGTGGGAGCTTCGGTACAGGTAGTCGAAGTCTTCGCGCAGGGGCCTATATATATAGGTGTCGGGACACAGTGCGTCGAGCCGTCCAAACTGGCGGCGGGTGACCCCCCGCAGCACCAGGGGCTCTCCTTCCTGGCCGGCTTCATGGGCCAGGTCCTGCAAGAGCGTCGGCAAGGCTTTGTCTTCGGCCTGCCGGCTCAGGGGCATCATGTAGGAATAGCGTCCGTGGTGGTCGCGAAATCGCACCACCAGGTGGTTGCGGTCTTGGGCAAAGGTGGTGTGGAAGTAGCCCTGCCAGCTGAACAGGTTGGTGAAGGAGTAGTCGCAACTGCGCTCTCCGCCGGCTTGGAAGAAACTGTCGAAGAGGGGTTTGTCGCCGATGTCGATGGGACGGTATTCGCGCATGGAACTATGGGGCGGGGTCTTCGGGGCAGGCTTTGTCGATCTCGTCCTTGAGGGCCAGCAACTCGTCGCGCAGGGCGATGAGGCGGTCGCGCAGGGCGATGTCGGCATCCACGCCGACGCGTTTCTCCTTGAGCTGTTTCTTGGCCTCGGCGATGCTGCAGCCCTTTTCCTTGAGCAGGAAATGGACGGTGCGGATCTCGTCGATGTCCTGCCGGCGGTATTGGCGGATGCCCGAGGCGGTCTTGCGCGGCCGGATGTTGTCGAACTCCTTTTCCCAATAGCGCAGGGTGGGTTCGGTGACCCCTATCGTCCGGGCCACCTCCTTGATGGAGTAGTAGAGTTTCTCGGCCATGGCGACAGAAAGGGATTAGTCCATAGGCATGCCCGAGTTGGACAACGTGGTGAGCATGTCGTCGTATTCTTCGGGTGTCAGGTCTATGAAGAAATAGTAGATGGGGTTGTTGGGAACGCCGTGGAGACGCACTTCATAGTGGAGGTGGGGCGCCGTGCTCTTGCCCGTGTGTCCGCTCAGGGCGATCACGTCGCCTCGTTTGACTTTCTGGCCGACTTTGACCTTGGCCGAATTGTTGGTCAGGTGGGCATAGTAGGTTTCGTAGCCGTAACCGTGGTCGATGATGATCCGGTAGCCGTAGCCGCCCCGCTCGTAGCCGATGTAGGACACGGTGCCGTCGGCCGTGGCAAAGACCTCGCTGCCCCGGGGCACGGAAAAGTCGATGCCCTTGTGGAAGCGGCGGTCGCCGTAGATGGGGTCGGTGCGCCAGCCATAGCCGGAGGCTTCCTTGCGGAGGGCACTGTTCTTGACAGGCTGGATGGCGGGCAGGTGGGCGATGCGGTCTTCATTGTTGCGCACCAGGTCGGCCAGTTCGTCGTACGACTTGGATTGGACATAGATCCGATGCGCCAAATCGTCCAGCTGCCGGCTGGTGCTGACTACCAGGTCGTTCCAGGCCAAATCGGCCCAGCCGCTGTAGCGGTCGGTGCGGCCCAGGTCGGCGAGTCTGCGGTGATTGACCGGCTCGGCCTGCAGGATGGCACGGTACATGTTTTCATCGCGTTCTTCGAGATCCTGCACCACCGTCTCAATGTCCCTGACCTGGCGGCGCAGCACCTCGTATTGCATGGCCAGGCGGTCGTTCTCTTCCTTGAGCTTGCGGGTGTCGGGCGAATCGAACAGGGCCGAGTAGAGGAAGAAGGCTGCCACGCCGGCCAGGATGCCCCAGAGCGCATAGACGACCACTCTCCAGATTCTTCGGGAGAGTCCGGCCTGGTAGGGTTCGAAATTCAGCGTTTGTTCGTTGAAGCGAAACAGTGTATGTTTTTTGGACATGCTTTTCCTTTTCCTCTCGGCTCGCAAAAGTAAGAATTTTATTGTAATTTTGCGGCCCGTTGTTCAAAAAATGAAACTATGCTCACAGCAAAAGAAATTCGAGAGTCTTTCAAAAGCTTTTTCGCTTCCAAGGGGCATCAGATCGTCCCTTCGGCACCGATGGTCGTCAAGGACGATCCCACGCTGATGTTTACCAATGCCGGTATGAACCAGTTCAAGAACATTTTCCTGGGTCAGGCGGCGGCGAAATATCCGCGGGTGGCGGATTCGCAGAAGTGCCTGCGCATGAGCGGCAAGCATAACGACCTGGGGGAGGTCGGCCACGACACCTATCACCACACCATGTTCGAGATGCTGGGCAACTGGTCGTTCGGAGACTATTTCAAGATGGAAGGCTTCTCCTTGGATTGGGAATACCTGACCGAGGTGCTCAAGCTCGATCCCGACCGGCTCTATGCCACCGTGTTCGAGGGCAGTGCCGAGGACGGCGTGCCCCGCGACGACGAGGCTGCCGGCTACTGGGCCGGATTCTTGCCCGCCGAGCGCATCATCAACGGCAACAAGCACGACAATTTCTGGGAAATGGGCGACACGGGTCCCTGCGGCCCCTGCTCCGAAATCCATATCGACCTGCGTCCCGATGAGGAGAGGGCCCGCGTGAGCGGCCTCAGTCTGGTCAACCACGACCATCCCCAGGTGATCGAGATCTGGAACCTGGTGTTCATGCAGTTCAACCGCAAGGCCGACGGCAGCCTCGAGCCGCTGCCTGCCCGCAACATCGACACGGGCATGGGCTTCGAGCGTCTGTGCATGGCCGTGCAGGGCAAGACCTCCAATTACGATACAGATGTGTTCCAGCCCATCATCAAGGAGATCGGCCGCCTGTGCGTGGTGACCTACGGCCGGGACGCCAAGACCGACATCGCTATGCGCGTCATCGCCGACCATATCCGCACCATCGCCTTTTCCATCACCGACGGCCAGCTGCCTTCCAATGCCAAGGCCGGCTATGTCATCCGCCGCATCCTGCGCCGGGCTGTCCGCTATGGCTACACTTTCCTGGGCCGCCGCCGCCCCTTCCTCTATCGTCTGTTGCCGGCCCTGATCGACTCGATGGGCTCGGCCTATCCCGAGCTGCAGGCCCAGCAGGTGCTGGTCGAACGGGTCATCAAGGAGGAGGAAGAGGCTTTCCTCAGGACCTTGGAGACGGGCATCAAACTGCTCGACAAGAAGATGGAGACGCTCAAGGCCGCCAAGGGCACCACGCTCGACGGCCGCGATGTGTTCACGCTCTATGACACCTTCGGCTTCCCGCTCGACCTGACCGAATTGATCCTGCGCGAGAACGGGCTGCAGGCCGACATCGACGGCTTCAATGCCGAGATGCAGCAGCAGAAGGAGCGTGCCCGTCATGCCGCCGCCGTGGAAACGGGCGACTGGGTCATCCTCAAGGACCAGGAATCGGGCTTTGTGGGCTACGATTTCACCGAGTACGATGTGGAGATCATCCGCTATCGCAAGGTGTCGCAAAAAGGCAAGACCTTCTATCAGCTGGCCTTGGACCACACGCCCTTCTATGCCGAAATGGGCGGCCAGATAGGCGATACGGGCTATTTGGAGGCCGACGGCAAGCGAATTGCCGTCCGCGACGTCAAGAAGGAAAACAACCTGAGCGTCCATATCGTGGATGAACTGCCCGAAGATCCCACCCAGACTTTCCATGCCGTGGTCAATGCCGCCCGCCGGCAGAAGATTTCGGCCAACCATACGGCCACCCACCTGCTGCACGAGGCTTTGCGCCAGGTGCTGGGCACCCATGTCGAGCAGAAGGGCTCCTATGTGAGCGACAAACTGCTGCGCTTCGACTTTTCGCACTACCAGAAGCTGACGGCCGAGGAAATCCGTCGCACGGAGCATCTGGTCAACGACAAGATCCGTGCCTGCATCGACCTGGACGAGCACCGCAACGTGCCCATCGCCGAGGCCCGTCAGATGGGAGCCATGGCCCTGTTTGGCGAGAAATACGGCGACGAGGTCCGCGTGGTGCGCTACGGTTCGTCGATCGAGCTCTGCGGCGGCACGCACATCAGCAACACGGGCCGCATCGGAGCCTTCCGCATCCTCACCGAAAGCTCCATCGCCGCCGGTGTGCGCCGAATCGAGGCCATCACGGGTGAACAGGTCGAGGATTTTACCGATGCCCTGATGGACAACATGGCCGAAATCAAGGACCTGCTCAACAATTCGCCCAAGCTGGTCGAGGCCCTGCATCGCATGATCGAGGAAAACAAGGACTACAAGAAGCAGGTCGAAGGCTTCATGGCCGAGAAGGCCGCCATGGTCAAGGAAAGCCTCAAGCAGCGAGCCGAGGTGATCAACGGCATCACCGTGCTCAGCCTCAACGCCAACTTGCCGGCCGATGCCGTCAAGAACATCGCCTTCCAGTTGCGGGGCGAGATGGGCGACAACTTCCTCTTCGTGGCCGGCACCGAATTCGACGGCAAGCCTTTGCTCACGGTGATGCTGGGCGCCGATCTGACGGCCCGCGACCTGAATGCCGGCGCCTTGGTGCGCCAGGCGGCTGTCCATATCCAGGGCAACGGCGGCGGTCAGGCGCATTTCGCCGTGGCCGGCGGCAAGGATGTCCAGGGACTGACGGCTGCCATCCAGGCAGTGGTCGATGCCGTGACCCGCTAGTTCCTGTTCAGGCATATACAACATCCCCCGGGAGTCAGTGGCTTCCGGGGTTGTTTTTTGATCGGGCCCGGGGTGTCCGGTCAGGAGAGTTCCTTCTTCTGGACGATGCGCGAGACGGAGCTGATGGCCTTGAGTCCCTTGAGCTTGGCGATGAGCAGGTTGAGGTCTTCCAGG
>JAGDCW010000089.1 GCA_017958305.1 Bacteroidales bacterium
GAATTCAACCACACCGCTGATATTGTCATCAGGATGGTCGAGGATGTTCAGTTCCCTGGCTGAAATGTTGAGGACGCGGATGGGGACATGGAAAATCACTTTCGCTTCCAGCGACTGGCCGGCCCCTTTAACGAAGATACTGCGGGTAAGCGTGTCGCCCAGCTGGATGGATTCAGGGAAATCCCATTCGAAATCGATGTTTCCGTTGCCTTCCCCTTCGCGCAGGTGGAAGATGATATTGTCCGTTTCTCCTTCGATGGCCCAGGATGTGTTCGACTCGAGGTTGATGCCCGCACGACCCTTTGCCACATAAGTGTCGACGATGGCGTTGCCATCGTCGAGCCAGCGCAGATAAGGCTCCACCTTCTTCAGCGGGAAGTCGCACCGGGAGGTCTCTCCGGCCACGACCTTGGCCAGGATCGTTCCGTCGTGATAGCCCTCTATGCGCCCATATAGGCGGATGAATCCCTCATTCAGGTCCTTGAACAGGCAGGAGCCTTTGGCATCCGTGGTATACTTGTAATCAAGCTCCCCGAGGCCCAGTTTCACGCCTGGCAGGGGCGCGCCGTTTTCTCCCGTCACCACGACCTCCAGGTCGCCGGTAGTCACAGGCTCTGGTCGGTCGCACGCCATGACAGCCATCAGAAGGGACAGCAACCACAAACCTGACTTATGCAAAAACCTGTTCATCGTACCAACTGATACATTGTTTTATGTAAAGATGGAGGATTTTTAGCAAAACTACAAGAAGATTATCCGTTTCTTCGGTGATTTCCGCCAGCCAGGCGCAACACGAACGGCCTCACACGCGCTGTAGGGCCGATGGTTTTGCGCCTGGGGCCGAAATCGGGGGTAGGCGCAAAGAGACCACCGCCAGAGGTGGCCAGGAGGCCGATAGCTTTGCGCCTGGTTGGCGAGAAATGAAAAATGGCGGGTCGTGCGTTGGCCTGCAGGACAACCTACCACCGCTCGAACCACCAGCCGTTCCAGTGGAGGGCTTCGGCGGCGGGGTCGGGGGCGTCGGGATAGACGACGGTGTTGGTTTCGCGGTCGAAGTGGATGTCGTAGTCGTCTTTGAGGGGCTGGGGCGAGTCTTCGTCGTTGGCGCGGGGATAGAGGGTCGCGTCGCCGTTGGGGGCATACCACCAGAACATCTGCAGGCCGTAGACGCCGATGCCCTTGTCGCCGTCCCAGAGGGGCTGGTAGTTCAGGCCGACCGTCCAGGTGCCGGCGTTGACCTGCCAGGCCTTGAGCTCGAAGTGGTCGTTGTAGTTGCCGGCCGGATCGATCCATTCACCGCTCAGGAAAAAGTTGTCCTGGTCGAGCACCGTGACGGCCTCCCTTTCCCAGACACCCGGCTCGTCGACGCCGGCCCAGGCCCACTGCACAAGCATCGGCAGGGGGAACACGTCCACGATCGCATCGTAGATCCGCTTGATGTCGGGCTCAAAGCTTTTCTTGTCGCGCTGGCCCGCCACCTCTATATCATAGTTGCGCCAGGCCTTCGGAAGCTTGTGCTCGTAGTCGGCCATAGTCATGACATTCATGATGGCAGGGGCCTTCTCGCCGGCTGTCACGCTGATGCGGCCCGACTCGGTGACTTCCATCCGGGAGATGGACGGCTCGGGCTCCGGTTCAGGTGCCGGAGTTTCGGGCACAGGTTCGGGTTCGGGAGCGGAAGATTTGCGTCCGCAGGAGAAAACAGTCGCCAGTGCCAGCATGAGTGCAGCCGCGGCGAAGAGGGCTCTAAGTGTCTGTTTCATAACAACAAAAATACAAAAAAGTTTGGCTGTTTGGAATATTCTCCGTACATTTGCAGCCCTGCGAAAAATGCGCAGGAATGTGTAACTTATTAATAAACACTAAATTAAACACCAAATGCCTGGTATTATTGGAAAGAAAGTCGGTATGACTTCCGTGTTCAGTGCCGAGGGAAAAAA
>JAGDCW010000090.1 GCA_017958305.1 Bacteroidales bacterium
GTGCCGGGGCGCAAGCCTTGGGAGCGCAAAGTCGATATCGCGCTGCCTTGCGCCACCCAGAACGAACTCGACGGGGATGATGCCCGACAACTGATTGCCAATCAGGTGCTCTGCGTGGGCGAAGTCTCCAACATGGGCTGTACGCCCGAGGCCATCGATGCCTTTATCGGCTCGCACACGCTCTACGGTCCGGGCAAGGCTGTCAATGCCGGCGGTGTGGCCACTTCCGGACTGGAAATGACCCAGAATGCCATGCATCTGTCGTGGTCGGCTGCCGAAGTGGATGCCCGCCTGCACCACATCATGTCGGAAATCCACGCCCAATGCTTGCGCTACGGCAAGGAAAGCGACGGCTACATCAACTACATGAAGGGAGCCAACGTGGCCGGTTTCATGAAGGTGGCCCAGGCCATGCTCGACCAGGGCTATCTGGGCTGATCCGGTGCCTGACTGCATATGCTCTTCAGAGCCGCCCGGCATTGAGCGCTGATTCATAAAAAAAGAAACCATACGGTCGATATGGCTGTATGGTTTCTTATGTGTCTCCCTTGCATGGGAAACACTGGGCAGGCAAGCTCAGAAATTCTCGGCGTGGATTTCGAAATAAGCTTGCGGATGGGCGCAGACGGGACAGATTTCGGGAGCCTTGGTGCCAACGACGATGTGCCCGCAGTTGCGGCATTCCCACACCTTCACCTCGCTCTTGGCGAAGACGCTGGCTGTCTCGATGTTCTTGAGCAGGGCACGGTAGCGCTCTTCGTGATGCTTCTCGATGGCTGCGACCATGCGGAATTTCCGGGCCAGGTCCTTGAAGCCTTCGGCTTCGGCGGTTTTGGCAAAGCCCTCGTACATGTCGGTCCATTCATAGTTTTCACCTTCGGCGGCGTCGAGCAGGTTGTCGGCGGTGGCACCGATGCCGTCGTTCAGTTCCTTGTACCACATTTTTGCATGTTCCTTCTCGTTGTCGGCTGTATTGAGGAAGAGCTCGGCAATTTGTTCAAAACCGTCTTTCTTGGCTTTCGAAGCGAAATAGGTGTACTTGTTGCGTGCCTGCGATTCTCCGGCGAAGGCGGCTTCCAGATTTTTCTCGGTCTGGGTACCGGCATACTTGTTTGCCATAATCTTAGATATTTAGTTGGTTAATAATAAATTATTTGCGATATGCGGCGAGGGTTTCGTTGATGGCGCGGATCTTGCTTTCCGTGTCGGCCAGCTTCTTGCGCTCTCCCTCGATGACGGCGGCCGGTGCGCGACCGACGAAGTTCTCGTTGCCCAGTTTCTTGAGGATGCCGGCCCGGAAACCTTCCAAATGCTGTAGTTCGGCTTCCATCTTACGGCATTCCTCCTCCTTGTCGATCATGTTGCCCAGCGGCACGCTGTATTCGGTGGTGCCCACCAGGAAGGAGGCTGCGTCGGCGGCTTTGGCCGGCACGTTCTCGATGGCTTCGACATTGGCCATCTTGGCGATGACCTCGGGGAAGGCTTCGGTCGCCGTTCCGGTGACTTGCAGGCGCAGAGGCGTCTTGTTGGGGATGTTCTTGTCCAGACGGATGGTGCGGATGCCGGCCACCACGCCCTTGAGCTTCTCGACAGCCTCGATCAGGCCGTTGTCGAAGGACTCCACCTTGGGCTGCTGCTGTGTCATGATGCTGGCACCGGCTTCACGCTCGCGGATGTTTTGCCAGAGTTCTTCGGTGATGAAGGGCATGAAGGGGTGGAGCAGCAGGCAGAGCTGTTCGAAATAGTCCAGGGTGGCTTTCAGGGTGAGGGCATCGACGGGCTGCTGGTAAGCAGGCTTGACCATCTCCAGGTACCAGGCCGAGAATTCGTCCCAGAAGAGTTTGTAAACGGCCATCAGGGCCTCGCTCAGACGGTATTTCGAGAAGAGGTCGTCCACTTCGGCGACAGTCTTTCTGAGCAGCTGTCCAAACCATTCCACGGCCACGCGGGCTGCTTCGCTCTGGGGCGCTTTTTCATCGACCTGCCAGCCTTTGATCAGGCGGAAGGCATTCCATATCTTGTTGTTGAATTTACGGCCTTGCTCGCAGAGGGCGTCGTCGAAGAGGATGTCGTTGCCGGCCGGAGCGGAGAGCATCATGCCCATGCGCACGCCGTCGGCTCCGTAGGTGTCGATCAGGGCCAGGGGATCGGGGCTGTTGCCCAGACTCTTGGACATCTTGCGGCCCAGCTTGTCGCGGACGATACCTGTGAAATAGACATTGCGG
Organism: Bacteroidales bacterium; assembly: GCA_017958305.1. Taxonomy (GTDB): domain Bacteria; phylum Bacteroidota; class Bacteroidia; order Bacteroidales; family UBA1402; genus UBA1757. The sequence goes on from JAGDCW010000090.1 coordinate 2,226, forward strand.
AAAGGCACGTCGTGCATGTATTCCTCGCCGGCCATGATCATGCGGGCCACCCAGAAGAAGATTATGTCGGGGCCGGTGACCAGGTCGCTGGTGGGATAGTAGTAGTTGATCTGCTCGTTGCCGGGATGGTTGATGCCGTCGAACAGGGAGATGGGCCAAAGCCAGGAACTGAACCAGGTGTCCAGCGCATCCTCGTCGCGGCGCAGGTCTTGGGGCTTGACCGGCGGCAGGGCGTCGCAACCGCAGGGACAAGCTTTCTCCTTGCGTTTTTGATTGGCTTTCTCAACGGCCTGCTCCAGGTTCTCGGCCACTACGTAGCCGCCTTCGGGCAGATACCAGGCCGGAATCTGATGGCCCCACCACAGCTGGCGGCTGATGCACCAGTCCTTGATGTTTTCCAACCAGTGGCGGTAGGTGTTGATGTATTTGGCGGGATAGAATTTCAAAGTGCCGTTTTCGACGGGCTCCAGGGCGATCTTGGCCAGGTGCTCCATCTTGAGGAACCACTGCATCGACAGTTTGGGCTCGATCACCACATTGGTGCGCTCACTGTAGCCCACCTTGTTGGTGTAGTCTTCCAGTTTTTCGAGCAGGCCGGCTTCCCTTAAATCGACGGTGATCTGCTTGCGCACGTCGAAGCGGTCCATGCCCACATACAGGCCGGCAGCCTCGGACAGGGTGCCGTTGTCGTTGAAGATGTCGATGGAGGGCAGGTGGTATTTCTCCCCCAGCATGTAGTCGTTCACGTCGTGGGCCGGGGTCACCTTGAGACAGCCCGTACCGAATTCGATATCGACATAGTCGTCTTCGATGACCGGAATCTCGCGGCCCACCAGCGGGACGATGACCCGGTGGCCGCTCAGCCAGCGGTTCTTGGGATCGGCCGGGTTGATGCACATGGCCGTGTCGCCCATGATGGTCTCGGGACGGGTGGTGGCCACCACGGCATAGTAGCCCTTGTCGTCGCGGTGTACGACCTCGCCTTCGGCCCCCGTGGGACGGACGGTCTGCTGGTCGGCTACATAATATTTCAGGTAGAAGAGATGACTGTGCTCTTCCTTGTAGATGACTTCCTCGTCGGACAGGGCCGTCAAGGCCTTGGGGTCCCAGTTGACCATGCGCACGCCACGGTAGATGAGCCCCTTGTCGTAGAGGTCGCAGAAGACCTTGATGACGCTCTCGCTACGCTTTTCGTCCATGGTGAAGGCCGTGCGGTCCCAGTCGCAGGAAGCGCCCAGCCGGCGCAACTGCTTGAGGATGATGCCGCCGTGCTCGTCGGTCCAGTCCCAGGCATGGCGCAGGAACTCCTCGCGCGTGAGGTCGGTCTTTTTGATGCCCTGGGCGGCCAGTTTGCCCACCACCTTGGCTTCGGTGGCGATGGAGGCGTGGTCGGTGCCGGGCACCCAAAGGGCGTTCTTGCCCTGCATGCGGGCACGGCGCACCAGGATGTCCTGGATGGTATTGTTGAGCATGTGTCCCATGTGCAGCACACCCGTCACATTTGGCGGCGGAATGACAATCGTGTAGGGTTCACGCTGGTCGGGTTCAGAGTGGAAGAGTTTGTGCTCCATCCAATACTGGTACCATTTGTCTTCAACCTCGGCGGGGCTGTACTTTGAAGGAATTTCCATAATTGTCTGATATATAACGTTTTGTCTGCCTGTCCGGGCACTCTTTGCGGGCGAGGCATGATAAGGGGCAAAAGTAGCGGATTTTTTGCAAGATAGCAAGCGCTGTTTTCACTCAGTGCCGGCGGATCAGGACCTTCTCCCCACCGCGCAGGTAGAGGCCCTCCCTGTCGCCGGGCTCCGTTTGGGAACGTCCGTCGGGCGAATACCATCTGCCGTCGGCCGGGGCGGCCGGGGGCGTCTTCAGGCCGGAGACGGGTCCCTGGTCTATCCAATTGAAGTTGGAGGCATAGCTGGTGGAGGTGATCTTCATAAAGAAGGTGGTGCCGGCTTCCAAATGGTCTTCCTGCGAGAATACCCTCACATTGACCATGTCCTGGGGCATGGCCTGGACAAAGGATTCGCAATTGACATAGGGGACCACGATGTCGTGCTTGGAATGGAACAGCATCACACGGTGGGTGGGCACCCAGCCGTGGAAGAGGGAATTGTCGTAGAGGGCGCGTTGCAGGTCGATGAAGGGATCGCCTTTTTCTTCGGGCAGGTTGCCGTAATGGCTTTCATCCTCCAGATAGGCCAGCAGTTCTTCTCTGAGGGCTTTCCTAACGTCGATACTCACATCATAGACTCTGCCCGTCAGGCTGAATTTGCTGCTGTGCTGGACGATGAGTTCCTGCATCTGCTTGGCTGTGTAAACGGTGCCGTCGGCAGCGGTGAGCCCCCGTTCGGCCTGCTCGTAGAACAGCCGTCTGATGTCGCCGGTGGTCTTTTGCAGTCTCCGCTCTTTGCTCTTGTCTTCGATCCACTCGAAAACGCCGGTGTCCAGGAATTGTTTGCTGAAGTAGTCGGTGAGCCGGTGGTTTTTCATGTCGGGATGAGAATCCTGCATTCCCTTGATAATCATTGCCAGCACAAAGGGCATGCTGAGCCGGCCGCGACGATGGGCCGTGGTGACCCCGTAGGAATCGCCGTCGTCTTCAATGTAGAAGCGGAGAGTGCCGATCAGATCGTAGGGACCGTCCCCGCAGAGACTGCCGGCCAGGTGAAGTTCGCCGCTCAGTTGTGCCTGCTCGATGTAGCGCTGGGTGGCCAGGGCGACGGCTCCTCCCTGGGAATAGCCCAGGCAATAGGTCCGCCAGTTTTCGGCCAGGGGCGGATAGCTGCCGCCGGCCGCCAGTTGCCGGTAGAGTTCCACGCCGTAGCGGATGGCGTCTGTGACCTGACGGGCGGTGAGCTCCTGCGCCAGGTAGGGGTGTATGTGGTCGCGGGTGACGCCATAGCCTTCGTAGTCGGGCATGATGACGATGCTGCGGTTGAGCGGCTGGTGGGCCGCCGTGCCCGGAATGTTGGCCATCATGTAGCAGTCCGACATGATCAGCGTGTCTTTCAATCCGCTGGGACTCTCGAAATCGGAGGTGATGGTGATGTGGCAGCCGGCCACGACACGCTCCACCGGCTCCATGCCGCCGGCTTTCTGGGGATCGCGGGCCGCCAGCATGGCCGACAGCACCACGGGCTGTCCGTCAAGGCCGATACTCGGGTAGTTGAAACAGAACAGGGAATTGCTATTGTAATTGACCTTCTGCAAAGAAGTCGAGACGGTCTGGGCGTCCAGCATCCAGCCTGTAGCAGACAGCAGCAGGACGACAAGGCCTGCCTTCAGCAGTTTTTTTTCAAGAAAAGGTTTGACAGTTTGCATGAATATGTCTTTAGGCAATGCAAATGTAGTCATTATTTATTTGGGAGAACAGAGGCTTTGCCGTAATTTTGCCGCAAACAGACTTGACATATGCACGACAGAGACAGCAAGAAAGAGGCTTTCGGCCAGTTGCTCGACATCATGGACACTTTGCGCGAGCAGTGCCCTTGGGACCGCAAACAGACATTCGAGAGCCTGAGACCCCTTACCATAGAGGACACCTACGAACTGAGCCAGGCACTGGAAGACAAGCACTACGACGAGGTGTGCAAGGAACTGGGCGACCTGATCATGCACATTGTTTTTTACGCCAAGGTGGCCGACCAGCAGGGCTTGTTCGACATACAGGACGTATTGGAGAAGACTTGTGCCAAGCTCAAATACCGGCATCCGCACATCTACGGCGACGTGCAGGTGAAGACGGCCGACGATGTCTCCGACAATTGGGAGAAACTCAAACTCAAGGAGAAGGACGGCAACCGTACGGTCTTGTCGGGGGTGCCCCAGGCGCTGCCTTCGATGATCAAGGCCCTGCGCATGCAGGACAAGGCCCACGGCGTGGGCTTCGACTGGGCCCGCCCGGAGGATTCCTGGGACAAGTTTTTCGAGGAGGTCGATGAGGTGAAGGCCGAGATCGCCGCCGTGGAGCAGGCCCAAGAACGAGAGGAAGATCTGGCCGCCGCCCGCAACCGCCTGGAGGCCGAGATGGGCGACCTGTTCTTTGCCCTGATCAATGTGTCCCGGCTCTACAA
>JAGDCW010000091.1 GCA_017958305.1 Bacteroidales bacterium
GCATATATCGGACGGTATCCGCAATTTCATCGGTAAAAGCAATATCATCGGCGACCTGGACCGTGTGGATGAAGACGGCAGTCTGAGCCGTATTACCCTGCACCTGGCTACAGACAAGTTCGCCCGTGACATCGGGGAGATGCCGCTTACCCGGGTGGGCGACAAGATTGTCTATCTCAACAACCTGGCCACCTACGAGTACAAGGACCGGCTGCCGGGTCGCTATTACCGGGTGAACGGACTGAACACCGTCTATATGAATATCGAAGTGGACGCTGAGGCAAATCTGATCGCCCTCTCTGCCGCCCTAAGGGCGGTAATCGACCAGATCAAGCCGCAGTTGCGCGACGATGTGTATCTGACGCTGACTGGCGACGCCTCGGAGGAAATGCAGTCGGAACTTGAGAAACTGGTCCGCCGCACCTTGCTGTCGCTTGCGATTCTGCTGGCCTTTGTCTGGGGTATCAGCCGCAGCTGGAAGTATCTCTCGATTATTGCCGTCACGCTGTTTGCCAATCTGCTTATCTCGGTCATCGCCTATTACCTGTTTGACATCAAGCTGCATATCTACTCGCTGGCGGGTATTACCGTGTCGTTCGGCCTCATTATCGATGCTTCCATCGTGATGGTCGATCATTACAGCTACTATCACGACCGCAAGGCTTTCCTGGCCATCCTGGCGGCCCTGCTGACGACTATCGGATCGTTAGTGGTGATTTTCTTCATGCCCGACTATGTGCAGCACGACTTGTACGACTTTTCGCGCATCATCATCGTCAATCTGTCGGTGGCGCTGCTGGTCGCCCTGTTTTTTGTGCCGGCACTGGGCGACAGGCTGCATTACAGCAGTCGCAAGACCATCGGCTCACTTCATTCCAAACGGCTGGTCAGGGGCTGGTCACATTTCTATGAACGCTATCTGCAGTTTACGCAGCGACGTAAATGGATCTATTTCGTCATACTGGTGCTGGCCTTCGGCATCCCTTTCCATGCATTGCCCACCAAGGTCAATGCCGGGCGGAGCTCTTATATGGCGGATCGTCGTCCGGACACCTGGTATGAGAGTCTTTACAACAAGACCTTCGGCAGCAGTTTTTATCAGCAGCATCTGGGCGACCCTTTGGCCAAGACCATGGGAGGTACAATGCGGCTGTTTGCCAAATCATTGAAAAACAACAGATTTACGAGAGAGGAGTCCGGGAAGGTGCTGACCATTCGCGGGCGTATGCCTTTGGGAGGCAGCATCCACCAGCTGAACGAAAAAGTGCTCATCCTGGAGCGGTTCCTGGCCCGTTTTGACGAGATCAAGCGTTTCGAGACGAATATTTCCGGCGATGCCCGCATTACGGTCGAATTCAAGGAGGAGCACGAGAACGGCCCGTTCCCCTATTATCTGGAAAGCATGGTCATCGGCGAGCTGCTGAACATCGGCGGGGCCGACTGGAGCACTTCGGGGGTGAGTCCGCGGGGGTTCAGCAATTCCATCAACCTGACCTACCGCTCCAGGAGCATGACTGTGTCGGGCTACAATTACGAGGTGCTCTATGCCTATGCGGAGCACCTGTGCGACATGCTCTCGCAGAGCCAGCGGGTGCAGGACCTGATTGTGGAGAACGGCCGCAACACCTCCGGTGCAGACGAATTGTACATGCATTTCGATGAGGAGAAGCTGCTGCTCTACGGAATTGACAAGCAACAGCTTTACCGGGCCCTGAGGGAACTGCTTTCGGAGCAGAGTCTGGGACGCTACACCGACGAGCGGACCAATACCGATCTGCAGATGGTCTCGCTGCAGCGTGACGCCTTCGACCTCTGGCACCTGGAGAATGCCCACCTGCGGGTCGGCGACAAGGAAGTAAGGGTCTCCGAGTTCGGCCAGATAGAACAGCGGCAGGCGAAAAAGGCGATTTCCAAGGCCAACCAGGAATACACCTTGAATGTCAGTTACAACTATATCGGCTCCTACGAGTCGGAAACCCGCTTTATCAATGATGTGCTGGAGCGTTTCAACAACTCCCTGCCCATCGGCTACCGTTGCCAGAACACCTCTGCGGGCTATTACCGGGATACCGGCACCCAGTATTGGCTCATCCTGCTCATCGTGATCATCATTTTCTTCATCTGCTCGATTCTCTTCGAGTCGTTCCGCCAGCCCTTTGTCATCATATTGCTCATACCGGTGTCTTTTATCGGTACGTTCATGACATTCTTCATTTCGAAGATTCCTTTTGGCACAGGCGGTTTTGCCTCGCTGGTACTGCTTTGCGGGCTGGTAGTGAATGCCGGTATCTATATCATCTGCGAGTACAACCGTATCAGGACAGATCATCCGCATCTGTCCAATGCAAAGGCTTTCCAAAAAGCCTATAATCACAAAATCATCCCTGTATTCCTCACTGTGTTGTCCACCATCCTTGGGTTGCTGCCTTTCTTTATCGATACAGCCAAGGAGGACTTCTGGTTCTCGTTTGCCGTAGGTACGGTGGGCGGTCTGGTCTTTTCAGTCCTGGCCCTGATCTTTGTCATGCCCATTTTCCTGCCGCTACAGCGCAAACCGGATGCCGGACGGCTGAGACAGGGATAATATGAGCTGGTCCTCAGTAGAGCAGTCCGACAATCCACAGCATCAGGCGGTCGGGTAGCCAGTGTGACAATAGTCCGATGAGCTTGTAGTCCAAGCGAGGCGTGACAGTGACCGACATTCTGCGTCTTTTCAGCTGGTGACAGACCGCGCGTGCAATAACCGTCGGAGCCATCCCGTTCTGCTCGTCGTGCTCCATTTTGCCGACCGAGGCAGACATACGCTCATAGTAGGGAGAATCCTTGTCTTGGCTGGCCTCGGTATATTTTCTTGCACTGGTGCAACCGGTTTTGGTATCACCCGGCAAAATGCTGCAACACTGAATGCCGAAGGGCTTGACCTCGATCGAAAGAGCTTTGGTGAAAATGAGCAGGGCGGCTTTGACTGCGGAGTAGAAGGCCTGATAGGGAATGGGAATCAGTGCGGCTACCGAAGTGACGGTGATGATGCGACCATGACCTTGACGGCGGAAAACGGGCAGGCAGGCTTGAATGGTCTTGACGGCACCGAAAAAACAGGTTTCCATCTGCGTCCTGGCTTCATGCTCGCTGGTGTCCTCTATGGCGCCGGCAATACCGTTGCCGGCATTGCATACGACGGCATCGAGCCGTCCCTGCTGCTGAACGATGTGTTTGACAACCGCTTCGATGCCGTCGGCATCGTTGACATCCATTTTGACGGGGATCAGCGTGGAACTTGCCTGGATGCCGTCGGGCAGACTGCCCCGGCGGGAGGCTGCATAGACAATCATTCCGTTGTCGTGGAGCATTTGGGCGGTGGCTGCGCCGATGCCGCTGCTGCCGCCTGTAAGCAGTACAATCTGAACAGGGTTCTTCATAAGCCGCTTGGTGAAAAAAACGGGCGCTTCCTTTGGAGAAGCGCCCGCGGTGGAAACTTTATTTCAGTATGCCGAATTTCTTGAAGCTCTTCTCGATTTTGTCCAGCGCAATGTCCACATGCTCTTTGGTGTGGGTGGCCATCAGCGAGAAGCGGATCAGTGTATCCTGCGGCGCCACGGCGGGCGAAACAACCGGGTTGACGAAGATGCCGTTTTCCATCAGGTCGTGCGTGATGGCGAAGGTCTTTTCGTTGTCGCGGATGTAGAGCGGGATGATCGGGGTGGAGGTGTTGCCGATTTCACAACCCATGGCGCGGAAGCCTTCCAGGGCGTAGTGGGTCACTTCCCACAGGTGCTTGATGCGCTCGGGTTCGCTCAGCATGATGTCCAGGGCGGCATTGGCGGCACCTATGGCTGCCGGGGTGGCGCTGGCGCTGAAGATATAGGAGCGTGCGTGGTGACGCAGCCAGTTGGCTGTATCCTTGTCGGTGGCGATAAAGCCGCCCAGCGAGGCGAAAGACTTGCTGAAGGTACCCATGATCAGGTCGATGTCTTTGGTCACTCCCTGTGCATGGCAGACACCTTGGCCGTGTTCACCGAAGACGCCGATGCCATGGGCCTCATCGACCATGACGGAAGCTTTGTATTTCTTGGCCAGTTCGACAATCTGACGCAGCGGAGCCACATCGCCTTCCATGCTGAAAACACCGTCCACGACGATAAGCTTGATTTTGTCGGGAGCACATTTTTGAAGGACATTCTCCAAGGAGGATACGTCGTTGTGCTTGAACTTGAGGGTGTTTGAGAACGAAAGACGGCGGCCTTCGATGATGGAGGCGTGGTCGGCTTCGTCCAGGATGATGTAGTCTTCACGGCCGGTCAGGCAGGAGACAACACCCAAATTGACCTGAAAACCGGTGGAAAAGATGATGGCTTCGTCTTTGCCGACAAACTCGGCCAGCCGGTGTTCCAGCTTTTCGTGGATGTCGAGCGAACCGTTCAGGAAACGGGAACCAGCGCAACCGGTACCGTATTTGCGGACTGCCTCGATGGCAGCTTCCTTGATCTTGGGGTGATTGGTCAGGCCCAGGTAACTGTTGGAACCGAACATCAGGACTTTTTTGCCGTTGATGATGACTTCGCAGTCCTGCTCACTGGAAATGGCCCTGAAGTAAGGGTATATGCCAAGTTGCATCATTTTCTGCGGCTCGTCATATTTCCGAAGTTTTTCTTGTAATAAGCTCATACTCTTTTATTTAATTGTATGATTGCACGATGGGTGCGCCCATACTTTTGTTTCCTCTAAATCGGGGGCAAATGTAGGGCAAACCAAATTAAAAGACAAATAATTTTTGTCGCTTCTCTCTTACTCAGCTATCTCCCCGTTGATGTGCAGGTTTTCGAATACGACGTCTCTCGCGCCTTCCACGCGGTTGCCATTGGCCACGCCGTTGAAGAAGGAGTTGGTGACATGGATGTTATAGACGTTGTCGTCGCCAGGCAGGCCGGCGATCAGCACACCGTAGCGGCTTTTTTCGCAGGTGACATTGTCCATATAAACATTGCGCACCGTGGGCGGAAAATCGCGGGCGCAGTCTTCGCGGGCCTCGTAGAGCAGGTTGATCTTGAGCACGGCTTCGCGGCACTGGCCCACCTTGACGTTGCGAACAAAAATATTTTCGATGAGGCCGCCCCGGCAGGTATTGGTCTTGATGCGGATGACGCGGTCCAGTTCAGGACTGTCCATCTCGCAATTCTCGACAAACAGGTTGCGGTATCCACCCGAAATTTCGCTGCCGATGACCACGCCGCCGTGTCCGTTGATCATCTTGCAGCCCCGGACGATGATGTTTTCCGAGGGGACGCCCCATTTGCGGCCGTCATTGTTGCGGCCCGACTTGATGGCGATGCAGTCGTCGCCTGTGTCGAACGAGCAGTTCTCGATGAGGACGTTGCGGCAGGATTCCGGGTCACAGCCATCGCCGTTGGGACCGCGGTTGTATATCTTCACGCCTCTTACGATCAGGTCTTCACAGAGCAGAGGGTGCAGCACCCAGAAGGGTGAGTTGAGCAGAGTGACGTCCTCGATGAGGATGGTCTTGCACTGGTAGAAGTTGACGCTCTGTGGACGCAGGGCGTTTTCGGGTGTCATGATGCGCTCGTCGAGCGGGAGCTTGTCTTCGGCACTGCGCAGCAAGCGGGCACGGCCGCCCATGTTCTGGCCGGGCATGCCGGGCTTCCATCCGTAACGGGCGGCACCGCACTGGCTCCACCAGGTTTCCTGCCCCTGGGCATCGAAAGTGCCCTTGCCCGTCAGGGCGATATTGGTTTCGCCGTAGGCATAGAGACAGGGGTGGTAGTTGTAGCAATCAACGCCTTCCCAGCGGGTTCTGACCTGGGGCAGATAGAGCGACGGATCGGTCGAGAACTTGAGCACGGCTCCTTCGGACAGATGCAGGTTGACGTTGCTCTTGAGGGTAAGGGGGCCTGTATAGAACACACCGGCAGGTACGACCACACGGCCGCCGCCGTCCATGGCACAACGGACGATGGCCTGGTTGATGGCCTCATGGTTCAACACCGTCGAGTCATCGGCTACGGCTCCGAAATCCAGGATGGAATAATCTACATTGCGGAAATGGGTCCGGCTGATGTTTTTTTCAATCTCGGCAGCGGTCTGCCAGTTCTTGTCTTTTTCGGCTGTTGAACAGGCCGAGAATGCGGTGCCCAACATCAGGCACAAAGCTGCTTGCATAAGCAGAAGGCTGTTTTTCTTCATAGTGTCTGGATTTTATCGATGAATATTGATATTTGTATGATACGGACGTCGTCAGGCTCTGACCCAGAAATCTTTGGAGAACAGTAGCAGGACGGTGTAGATTTCAAGACGACCTACCAGCATGAGGAAGGTCATCCACCATTTGGCAAAGGCAGGCAGGGTGGCGAAACTGGTGAAATAGTCGCCCAGGCCCGGGCCGATATTGCCGATGGAGGTAAGAGCCACCCCGAGCGATTCGTCCATCTCCAGGCCCAGCGAGAAAAACAGGCCGGTACTGAGGATGAGCAGTACCAGGTAGAAGAACAGGAAGCCGAAGAGGCTGGTGATGGCCGACTGTGGCATGGCTTTGTTGTTGAACACGACAGGCAGGACTGCATTGGGATGGATGTCGCGCTTCATTTCGTTGAAACAGGTCTTGAACGACAGGATGATGCGCCCGATCTTGATATTGCCCGAGGTGGAGCCCGACATGGCGCCCGAACACATGAGCAGTACCAGCAGGAACTGGATGCAGTGGTTCCAGCCACTGAACTCGGCTGTAGTGAAACCGGTGGTGGTAACGATGGCAATGACATGGAAAATACCGTCGCGAACAGCTTTTCCCAAGGGTTCGTCCTGCAGGAAGTGAAGCAGCAGGGCCAGAAGGATGCTCCCGACACAGACGATGAGCAGGTACCAGTGGAATTCTTCGTTGTGTCTGACTTTGTCCAGGTGACCGGTAAACATCCAGAACATCAGGATGAAACTGGTGCCGGCCAGGAACATGAATATGGTGACCACGGTCTCGACATACATGGAATTCCAATAGCCGATGCTGGCATTGCGGGTGGAAAAGCCGCCCGACGCCATGGTCGTCAGCGAATGGCAGACAGCGTCGAACCAGTCCATGGGACCGATGGCCAGCAGGATGGTTTCGGCCAGGGTCAGCCCGAAATAGATGAACCAGATGAGCTTGGCCGTCTCGGTGAGGCGAGGTCGCAGCTTTTCATAGACCGGACCGGTGAATTCGGCCGTGAACAGCTGGAAACTGCCGAACTTGATCATCGGCATGATGGCCAGCGACAACATGATGATACCCATGCCACCCAGCCATTGGATGATGCTGCGCCAGAACAGGATGGGATGGGACAGTGTTTCGATGTCCTTCAGGATGGACGAACCGGTGGTGGAAAATCCCGACATCGATTCGAAGAAAGCGTCGGTATAGCAGCTGAAGGAACCGCTCAGGTAGAAGGGAATGGAACCGAACAGCGAGAAAAGCACCCAAACCAGGGTGACGATGACGAAACTTTCGTGCTTGCCGATGTCGGAACGGGGATGTCGGCCCATGAGAGCCAGCACCAGGCCGGCGGCGAAGGTATAGCCGGCGGAACGCAGGAAGATATGGAGGTCGTTTTCGTGATACAGGTAGCCGATGCCGGCGGTGACGAGCATGAAAAAGGCCTCGATGAACAGCAGAAAACCGAGAATCTTGAAAATGATCTTGAAATTGAACGGTACTCTTGCCATGATCAGGTGAAATATTTTTCGAGTTTATGCAGATTGGAACTCAGGCAGAAAACGACAACGCGGTCGCCGGCCTGGATCTGGGTGCCGCCATAGATGATGATGCCCTTGCCGTCGCGAATCAGTCCGCCCAGGCTGACATTCTCGGGAAGTGTCAGGTCCTTGACGGGCTTCTTGGTGATTTTGGAACCTTCCTTGACGACGAACTCCGCCACGTCGGCATCGGCAAAGGTAAGGCATTTCATGTTGGCTACGTCGGCTTCCAGCATCATCTGGTAGATGTGGCTGGCGGCAATCAGTTTTTTGTTGATCACTATGCCGATGTCCAGGTTCTCGGCCAGCGGGATGTAGTCGAGCTGCTCCACCTCGGCGATGGTGCGCTGAACGGCAAAACGCTTGGCGGCCAGACAGGAGAAGATGTTGGTCTCCGAACTGCCTGTCAGAGCCACATAGGCTTCCGTGGTCTCGATGCTCTCGTTGTGCAACAGTTCCATGTCGCGGCCGTCGCCCTGGATCACCATCACGTCGGCACCCAACCGGTCTTTGATGTATTCCGAACGGCTGCGGCTGGATTCGATGATCTTGACGTTGTACTTGCGGGCTATCTGACGGGCCGCCAGGATGGCGATGCGGCTGCCGCCCATAATCATCACGTCCTCGACTTTCTCGACGGGCTTGTTGGCGATTTTGCGTACGGTGTCGATGTATTCGGGTGTGGAGATGAAATAGACCATGTCGTTGGTCAGGATCACGTCCTGGCCGGAGGGGATGATGGTGGTCTTGCCCCGCTTGATGGCGGCGATACGGCAGCATTCTTCCTGGGAGAACACCTCCATCAGTTGCTTGCCGACTATCGAGGCGTCTTCCCGGATTTTGACTCCCAGCAGCACCAGGGCGCCCTGGTCGAATTCATGGAACTGGCGTACCCAGGGCCGGCCGATGGACTCGGCGATTTCCTTGGCGGCCAGCACTTCCGGGCAGATGAGCGAGTGAATGCCCAATTCTTGGAAATAATGGCGGTTGGATTCGTCCAGATACTCCGGTGTCTCGACCCGTACGACGACTTTCTTGACTCCGAGCCGGGAAGCCAGGTGGCCGGCCACGATATTGCGGCATTCGTCGGGCGTGACCCCGATAAAGAGGTCGGCCGAACTGCAGCCGGCGTCTTTCAGGCAACTGATGGATGAAGGGGAACCGGGCAGGGTCATCAAATCGTAGTTGGCATTGAGGTTGTTGAGCACCTCTTCGTTTTCGTCCAGCACCACGATGCTGTGGTTTTCCCTGGACAGCATCTTGGCCAGATGAGTCCCGACTTCGCCGGCGCCTCCGATGATTATCTTCATAGTTTGCTATTTTGTCGTTAATTCCAGGATACGGCGGCGGAGACTTTCCTTGTCGAGGCCGCACATTGCCTGCTGTTCTGCCACAGTGGCGTGTTCTATAAAACGGTCGGGCAATCCGGCCCGGCAGATGATCGGATGGAAGCCCCTCTCTTCCAGCGCCTCGGTCAGGGCAGAGCCGAAACCGCCCTGGACGGCGCCGTTCTCGACGGTGAGCACCTTGTCGAACCGCCGGCCGATTTCATCGACCAGGTCGGTGTCAATGGGTTTGACGAAGCGGAAATTGTAGAAGGCGACCTTCGGGGCGCCGGGCTGCTCTTCCAATTCCGAGATGATGTCCAGTATGGTCAGTCCCACCGGGCCGACAGCGGCCACGGCCAGGTCCTCTCCCTGATGCATGCAGAGGCCTTTGCCCACCTCGATGAGCTGCATCTCGTTCTTCCAGTTCACCACATAGCCTTTGCCCCGGGGATAGCGGATCACGAAGGGACGGTCGGCCAGATACTGGGCGGTGAACATCATGTTCCTGAGTTCTATCTCGTCGATCGGACTGGCAATGGTCAAGTTGGGAATGCAGCGCAGGGCGGCGATGTCGAAGGCCCCCTGGTGGGTTACACCGTCCTGGCCGACCAGCCCGGCGCGGTCCAGGCAAAGAATGACCGGCAGGCGGGGAATGGCCACGTCGTGGATGATGTTGTCGTAGGCACGCTGGGCAAAGGAGGAATAGATATTGCAGAAGGGTATCAAGCCTTCCTTGGCCATGCCTGCCGAGAAGGTGACGGCGTGGCCTTCGGCGATGCCCACGTCGAACACGCGGTCGGGGAAGCGGCTCATCATGGCGTGCAGACCGCAGCCGGTGGGCATGGCGGGCGTGACAGCCACGATTCTTTCATTATTTTCGGCCAGTTCGGTCAAGGTCTGCCCGAAAATGTCCTGGAACTTGATGGGCTGGGTGCCGTCGTTGACTTCGTGGGCCGTCTGCCCGGTGTCGATGTCGAACTTGCCGGGCGCGTGGAACAAGGTGGCGTCCTGCTCGGCGGGGGTGTATCCCTTGCCCTTGACCGTGCAGACATGCAGCACCTTGGGCCCCTTCATGTTTTTGATGGTGTCCAGCACCTTGACCAGGTTTTTGACGTCGTGTCCGTCGACCGGGCCGAAATAACGGATGTCCAGGCTGTCGAACAGGTTGCCGGCACCGCTGCTGAAGAGGCTTTTCATGCCGTTCATGAAGCGCAGGATGCGGCTCTTGCGGGCATCGTCCATCAGCCCCATTTTCTTGAGTACCAGATAGGCTCTCCAGCGGAAACGGTTGTAGTGCCTGGAGGTGGAGATGCGTGTCATCGAGCGGCTGAAACCGCCGATGTTGCGGTCGATGGCGTACTGGTTGTCGTTGAGGATGATGAGCAGGTCGTTGTTGTATTCCGAAGTGTTGTTCAGCCCTTCGTAGGCCAGTCCGCCGCTCATGGCACCGTCGCCGATCACGGCGGCCACCAGCCGTTGCTCATGACGTTGCTTGGCGGCGATGGCCATGCCCAGGGCGGCCGAAACGGAGTTGGAGGCGTGGCCGGCGATAAAGGCATCGTAGGGGCTTTCGTCGGGATTGGGGAAGCCGCTGATGCCGCCTTTCTTGCGGTTGGTATGGAACTGCCGCCGACGACCGGTCAGTATCTTATGGCCGTAGGCTTGGTGGCCGACATCCCAGACAATGCGGTCGTAGGGGGTGTTCAGGGTATAGTGCAGGGCAACGGTCAGTTCGACGGTACCCAGGCTGGCGGCCAGATGTCCGGGATTCTCGGAAAGTTCCTTGATAATGAACTCCCGCAGCTCCCGGCAGACTTCCGGCAGCTGTCCGACCGGCAGTATTTTCAGGTCTTCCGGCGTATTTATCTTATCTAAAAGACTTTGTCTTTCCTCCATTATGCTTGGGTCTGAAAGTGCAAATATACACATTTGGTTTTCTTGTTACGCCGCTGGCCGTCTTTTTTATCATTTATTTTGCGATTCAAGCGGCTTTGTATTACTTTTGTTTCCATCTTGTTTCCGTCAAAAGCGCCCTCAGAAATGGATGATTTCAGAACCCTGGTCACTGTCAGGCCGGAAATCAGTCTGACCCATGCCGATCGCATCGTCACCTTCGGTTCCTGTTTTGCCGACTTGCTGGGTAATCAGTTGGCAAAGAGCGGCTTCAATGTAGAACACAATCCTTTCGGCGTCCTCTACAATCCCATGTCGGTGGTCAAGGGCATCGAACGTCTGTGGTACGACCTGCCCTTTACCGAGGAGGACCTGTTCGAATACCAAGGCTACTACGGCACCTTCATGCACCATACTTCTTTTTCCGGCACAGACCGGCAGCAGGTGCTTGAAAATATCCGCAGCCGTGCCCGGCAGGCTTCCCGCTCCCTGCACGAGGCCACCTGCCTGGTGCTCACTTTCGGCACCGCCTGGGTGTTTGCCCTGGCCGAGACGGGCCGGATAGTGGCCAACTGCCACAAGATGCCCGATTACCTGTTTGTGCGCCGACGGCTGGAAGTGGCCGAAATCGTCGAGTACTATGCCGAATTCCTGGAACAGGTGTTCGAGGAAAAGCCCGATCTGAAGGTGGTTATGACGGTGAGCCCCATCCGCTACCTCAAGGACGGGGCCCACGAGAACACGCTGAGCAAGTCGGTGCTGCACCTGGCTGTCGAGGAACTGGCTCTGCGCTTTCGGCAAATCAGCTATTTCCCGGCCTATGAAATGCTGCTGGACGATTTGCGAGACTACCGCTTCTACGACGACGATCTGATTCATCCTTCTTCGTCGGCTGTCCGTTATATCTGGCGGCAGTTCGGCGATTTCGCATTCGACAGGAACACCCTCGACATCATACAGCAGTTGGAGCAGATTCACAAGGCGATGGAACACAAGCCTTTCCATCCGCAGGATGAAGCCTATCTGCGTTTTGCCCAAAAGAACCTGGCGGCGATATCGCTTTTGCAGCATCGCTGCCCTGAACTGAACCTGGAAGCGGAAACCGCTTTTTTCACCGCTATTCTGACATGAATTTCCTCATTGAAGAAATTGCCTCGATCATCGGGGCCCGGCCGCTGGTCCGACAGCCGCAAAGCCGGATCGGCCACCTGCTGACCGACAGCCGTAACCTGGTGTCGGCCTCCGATTCCCTGTTTTTTGCCCTCAAGACGGCCAGCAACAACGGCCACAAATACCTGGGCGACCTGTACCGCAAGGGTGTGCGCCATTTCGTGGTTTCCGAAATGCCCGACCCCGAATCGCTGCCTCAGGCCGATTTGCTGCTCGTCCCCGACACGGTCAAGGCCCTTCAGCAGACGGCGGCCGCCTGGCGACGCCGCTTCACGGCTCCCGTGCTGGCTCTGGCGGGCAGTAACGGCAAGACCATCGTCAAGGAATGGCTGTGGCAGCTGTTGCGTGACGACTTCAATATCAGCCGTTCGCCGGGCAGCTTCAACTCTCAGATCGGTGTGCCGCTGTCGCTGTCGATGCTCGACCTGGAAAGCCGGCTGGGCATCATCGAGGCCGGTATCTCCCAGCCCGGCGAAATGGCCGCCCTGGAGGAAATGATCCAACCCGAATGGGGCCTGATGACCAACATCGGTCCCGCCCATCAGGAGAACTTCCGCGACAAGGCCCAGAAACTGGCGGAGAAATTCCGGCTCTTCGAGGGCTGCCGTTGCCTGGTCTATTGCGCCGACGATCCGGATATTGCGTCGGCGGCCAAGAACCTGTCGCCCATGTGCCGGCTGCACGGCTGGTCGATGCATGGGGCGTCTGCCCGCTATCAGTTCCGCATCGAACCCCGCGACGAATATACCTGGATCCACACTTTCCACCGTGGGGAGGAGACCGGCTGGCTGTTTCCCTTTACCGATGTGGCCTCCATCCAGAACGTACTGCATTGCCTGGCCTTCATCTTTATGATGGAAACCGAAGTGAACGAATACCGCATAGAGAATGCCACCCTCGAGAAGCGTCTCCGCCAGCTCGAACCGGTGGCCATGCGTCTGGAAGTCAAGGAGGGGCGCAACGGCAATGTCCTGATCAACGATACCTACAATTCCGATTTGCAGGCCCTGGAACTGGCACTTGATTTCCAGCACCGCCGCGGCGTGGCCCGCACCATGCAACGCACGCTGGTATTGTCGGATATCTACCAGAGCGGCCAGCGTCCCGAGATCCTGTACCGTGAGGTGGCCCAGTTGGTCGAACAAAAGCAAATCGGCCGTTTCGTCGGCATCGGCCGCGA
>JAGDCW010000092.1 GCA_017958305.1 Bacteroidales bacterium
CAAAAGCCACGATAAAGAAACCAACCCAAATGTAATTCAATGCCATACTCCGTCCATTTTGGGAGACAAAGGTAGTGCAAGCCGAATGCAATCGCAAAAATATTTGCGATTGCATGAAATTCCGCCTTGAAACCGTCCAAAGCTTGCTTTGGAAAAGGAATGTATTAAGACACTAAAACATTTTAAATCCGCCCGATGACTGAAATAACTCGTTATATTTGCAGCAGATTCGTAAAACTTTTGTTACAGAATAAACCAAAGGCCCCCTTGCGTATCCAATTCGAGCGTAACTTTGGAACAACCTTTATAATTGTAATATGAACACAAAGCAATTCCTTTCCCGTAGCCTGACACTTGTCATGGCTGCCGCCTGTGCCCTGACAATCGACGCACAGGTAACCAAGTTTTCCGGTGTAGAGCCCGAACCCGGTATGATTCCCCCTCATCCGACCCGCTTGCCCGAAGTAGTCATTCCCGCCTTCCCGGGTGCCTGGGGTGCCGGTATGTTCACCCAGGGTGGTCGTGGCGGCAAGGTCTATGTCGTTACCAATCTCGAAGACAAAGGCCCCGGTAGCCTGCGTGAAGCCCTCGAGGCCGAAGGACCCCGTATCGTTGTTTTCCGCGTGGCCGGAACCATCAAGATCGACCGCGACATCAACATCAACCATCCCTATGTAACCATCGCCGGCCAGACGGCTCCTGGTGACGGTATCTGCATTGCCGGTACACTGAACATCAACACCTACGAAGTGATCGTACGTCACATTCGCGTACGTCGTGGCGTGCCTGTCGGCGGCCAGGGAGACGACAACATCGGTGGCAACCCCGATCATCACATCATCATCGACCACTGCTCGGCCTCCTGGGGTATGGACGAAAACATTTCCCTGTATCGTCACATGCGTCCCTCTGCCGACGGCAAGACCCAGATCAAGGATCCGGCCCGCAACGTCACCATCCAGTGGACCATTTCCAGTGAGGCCCTGAACGCCCGCAACCACGCCTTTGGCGGAACTTGGGGAGGTCAGCCTTCCACGCAGCACCACAACCTGTTTGCCTGCAACACGGCCCGTAACCCGTCGATCGGTATGTCCGGTGCTTTCGACTATCGCAACAATGTCGTCTTCAACTGGCGTCACCGCACCATGGACGGCGGCGACGAGACTTCTCTGGTCAATGTCATCAACAACTATTACAAGCCGGGTCCTGCCACCCAGGACAACATGAAGACCGTCTTCGCCCGCATCGAAGAGCGTCACATGTATTCTCCGGGCAGCGCTTGGGCCGCCGGTGACTGGTATGCCAAGGAAAAGAATCCTGCCAACCGTCCGGGCAAATGGTATGTAGCCGGTAACATCATGGAAGGTTCCGACGAAGTGACCCGCGACAACTGGAAGGGTATGCGCGGCAACGAGACTTTGGCCCGTGTCAACACCCCGTTCGAGGGTTGGCCTGTGGCTCCGCACCACACCGCTTTGGAAGCCTACAATGCCGTTCTGGCCAGCGTAGGTGCCACCCTGCCCCGTCGTGACGCTGTCGATGCCCGTGTCATCGAAATGGTTCGCACCGGCAAGACCAAAACGGAAACCGGTATCATTTCCGACATCAGTGAAGTGGGTGGTTATCCCGAACTCACCTACAAGAAATCCGAAGTGTTGAAGGATACCGACAACGACGGTATGCCCGATGATTGGGAAAAGAAGTACGGCCTGAATCCGAAGGATGGCGGCGACGCTTCCCAGGATCTCGACAAGGACGGTTACACCAACATCGAGGAATTCATCAACGGCACTGATCCCACGGAATACCTCAACTACCGCAACCTGGGCAACAACGTTGACAGAATCAGCATGAAATAATCTGTTGGATGACAACAGACGATTAAGAGGATCGGGTCGGACGTCTTCGTCCGGCCCGGTCTTGTTTAATAAAAACTCTTCGGACCTTGCATTTGGGAAGAGATTGCTGTATCTTCGCTTCCCGATAGTGTTTCAGTATGGAAGAACAGTTCGATATACGCAGCCAATCGCTCTCAGAGCGGGAACAGGATTTTGAGAAGGCGCTGCGACCCTTGACTTTTTCCGATTTCAAGGGGCAGCAGAAGATAGTCGAGAATCTCAGGGTCTTTGTCTCGGCTGCCAAGATGCGGCAGGAGCCGATGGATCATGTCTTGCTGCACGGCCCTCCAGGCTTGGGCAAGACCACGCTTTCCAACATCATCGCCAACGAACTTGGTGTCGGTTTCAAGGTGACTTCGGGTCCCGTCCTCGACAAACCCGGCGACCTGGCCGGCCTGCTCACCTCCTTGGAACCCAACGATGTCCTTTTTATCGATGAAATCCATCGTCTCAGTCCCATTGTGGAGGAGTATCTCTATTCGGCCATGGAGGACTTCCGTATCGACATCATGATAGACAAGGGTCCGAGCGCCCGCTCCATCCAATTGGACCTGAATCCTTTCACGATGATCGGGGCCACCACCCGCAGCGGTTTGTTGACTGCCCCCTTGCGGGCCCGTTTCGGGATCAACTGCCACTTGGAATACTATCCCGCCGATATCCTGAAGGGCATCATCGTCCGATCGGCCCGCCTGTTGAACATTCCCTGCGAAGACAGCGCCGCAGGAGAGATTGCCCGTCGCAGCCGCGGTACGCCACGTGTGGCCAACGCCTTGCTGCGCCGCGTGCGCGACTTTGCCCAGGTCAAGGGCAGCGGCCGCATCACACTGGACATAGCCAAATTTGCCTTGTCGGCCCTCAATATCGACACCTACGGTCTCGATGAAATCGACAACAAGATCCTGCTGACCATCATCGACAAGTTCAGGGGCGGTCCCGTCGGACTGACCACCATCGCCACGGCGCTGAGCGAAGATCCCGGCACACTCGAGGAAGTGTACGAGCCTTTCCTTATCCAGGAGGGCTTCCTCAAACGCACACCCCGCGGCCGCGAAGTGACCGACCTGGCCTGGAGCCACCTGGGCCGCAGCCGTTACGGCAAGGAGGGAGAGTTGTTTTAAAAACCTGAAATATGCCTGGACTGAAGAGTTTAGCCAAGGACACCGCCATTTACGGACTGAGCAGTATTGTCGGCAAGTTTCTCAACTGGTGTCTGGTGCCTTTCTACACCTATGCCCTGAAGGCGTCGGCCGAGTATGGCATTGTCACGGAACTGTACAGCTGGACGGCAGTGGTCATCGTCATTCTCACCTATGGCATGGAAACGGGCTTCTTCCGCTATGTCAACCGTGAGGACAAGGATCCCGGCCAGGTCTATTCCACCACCTTGTTCAGCCTGGCTTCCACGTCGTTGGTCTTTATCCTGCTTGGCCTGCTGTTTTTGCCGCAAATCTCCCAGGGGATAGGTTATACCGCTCATCCCGAATACATCGGCATGATGATTTGCATCGTGGCAGTCGATGCCTTTTCATCGATACCTTTTGCCTATCTCCGATACAAAAGCCGCCCCATCCGTTTTGCCTCGCTCAAACTCTTGTCCATCTTTGTCAACATTTTCTTCAACCTCTTCTTTATCTGGCTTTGCCCCAAGATACAGGCTGTTCATCCGGAGTGGATCGGCTGGTTCTACCGGCCCGGTTACGAGGTAGGATACATCTTTGTGTCCAATGCCATTTCGACGGGTGTCACTTTCCTGGCCCTCCTGCCCGATTTTATCCACGTCAAGCCGAATTTCAACCGGGCGCTGCTGCGTCAGATGCTGCGTTATTCGCTGCCGCTGTTGGTGCTGGGCATCGCCGGCATCATGAATCAGGATTTCGACAAGATCGTTTTCAAGCACCTGTTCGACGACCAGGATGTCGCCCAGTCGCAATTGGGCATTTACGGAGCCTGCTGCAAGATAGCCATCATCATGATGATGTTTACCCAGGCCTTCCGCTATGCCTATGAGCCCTATGTGTTTGCCAAGAACCGCTCGGCCGACAACCGTCAGGCATACGTGGAGGCCATGAAATACTACATTATTTTCGCCTTGCTCATTTTCCTGGCGGTCGTCTTTTACATGGATATCCTCAAATTCCTGATATCGAGCCGCTATCACGAGGGACTGGCCGTGGTGCCGGTGGTGCTGGCCTGCTATTTGTTCCAGGGGATCTTCTTCAACCTGTCGCTGTGGTACAAACTCACCGACAAGACCCAGTGGGGCGCCTACATCACCATCTTCGGCTGTCTGCTCACCATTGCCGGCAATCTGCTGTTCGTGCCCCGCTACGGCTATATGGCAGCCGCCTGGACCTCCTTTGTGAGCTATTTCCTGATGATGCTGGTCAGCTGGGCTTTGGGACAGAAGTATTATCCGATGAAATACGACATGAAATCGGCCCTGTTCTACACAGTATTGACAATTGTTGTCTTTGTTATCGGGACCAATCTTCCGTTTTCATCGGTGGTTTTGCGTCTGGCCGTCCGGACTTTGCTGTTGGGTGTCTTCTTGTTGGTGGTCCTGAAGAAGGATCTGCCCTTCGCCGTCTTCCGCAAGGCCCGCCAATAGCTCTGCAACCGTTTTCTTCAAGACAGGGTGTACCAGGCCAGGGGCTATCTGGCAGAGCGGCTCCAGCACAAACCTTCTCAGGTGAAGCAGGGGATGGGGCAAGCACAGGTCTTTTTCGCGTAACACCAATTCATCGTAAAACAGCAAATCGATGTCTATGACACGGTCGCTGTAGTGTCCGTCGGATTTGTGCGTCCGTCCCAGCGAGCGTTCAATCTGCTGGGTGAGGAGCA
This sequence comes from Bacteroidales bacterium, assembly GCA_017958305.1. Lineage (GTDB taxonomy): Bacteria > Bacteroidota > Bacteroidia > Bacteroidales > UBA1402 > UBA1757. Next base: position 4,743 of record JAGDCW010000092.1, read on the forward strand.
GGCATTCCTCTGGAGAGCGTTCTGTCTCGACTCCGATGCAAGCGTTCAAAAACTGGTTTGACGAGGAAAACCCCCAAGGGGCGGTCTCAAAAAAACCGGACCGGGCAAAAACATGCCCGATACGGCTTTCGATGTCGGAAACGGCCCTTTCCAACGATTCTTCCCTTGGCCCGAGATTGGCCCCCAGACTCAGGTAGAGCAGCGCCATGACTAGATGATAAGCAGGGCGTCGCCGTAGCAACCGAACTGGTATTTTTCCTTGAGGGCGGTCTGATAGGCTTCCAACACGGCGTCATAGCCGCCAAAGGCGGCCGTGGTCATGAGCAGGGTGGAATAGGGCATGTGGAAGTTGGTGATCATGGCATCGGCCACGCTGAAATCGTAGGGCGGGAAGATGAAGCGGTTGGTCCAACCGTCGAAGGGCTTGATGTGGCTGTTGGTGCCGACGGCCGTTTCGATGGCCCGCATGACGGAAGTGCCCACCGAGCAGACTTTCTTTTCCCGGTCTTTGGCCCGGTTGACGATTTCGGCCGTCTGTTCGCTGATGAACATCTGTTCGGAATCCATCTTGTGCTTGGTGAGGTCTTCGACATCGATTTCGCGGAAGCCGCCCAGACCGATATGCAGGGTGAGGAAGGCGGCATCGACACCCTTGATCTCCATCCGCTTCATCAGTTCGCGGCTGAAATGCAGGTTGGCCGAGGGAGCCACGACCGCTCCTTCGTTGCGGGCAAAGATGGTCTGGAAATCGGTGGCGTCGTCTTTGTTGACCTCCCGGTTGAGATATCTGGGAATGGGGGTCTCGCCCAGGGCAAACAAGGCCTTCTTGAAGGACTCGTGGTCGCCGTCGTAGAGGAAGCGCAACGTGCGGCCCCTGGAGGTGGTGTTGTCGATGACTTCGGCCACCATGGAGTCGTCCTCGCCGAAATACAGTTTGTTGCCGATGCGGATCTTGCGTGCGGGGTCGACCAGCACGTCCCACAGACGGAATTCTTCGTTCAATTCGCGAAGGAGGAACACTTCGATCTGAGCCCCGGTTTTTTCCTTGTTGCCGAACAAGCGGGCGGGGAAGACCTTGGTGTCGTTGAAGACAAACACATCGCCTTCGTCGAAATAATCGAGGACTTCTTTGAATACGCGGTGCTCGATGGCTCCGGTTTTACGGTTCAACACCATGAGTCGGGCTTCGTCGCGATACATCGGCGGCTTTTTGGCAATCAGCTCATCGGGCAGATTGAATTTAAAGTTGGATAACTTCATAGTTCAGTTTATTATTCTTTGGTTATTGTCCAAGTGTTGGGAGAGTCGCCCGAGATACTCCTGACGGAAGGCGACAATGTCGAGGCAATCGGAAAGACGGTAGTCGCCGACCCGGGTACGTTCCAGGGCCGTGAGATAGGCTCCGCAGTGCAAGGCCTCTCCGATGTCGCGGGCCAGGGCCCGGATATAGGTCCCTTTGCTGCAGACCACCCTGACGGTGATGCCGGGGCGGCGGCCGGCAGCGGCTTCCCGGTAGTCGGTCAGTTCGATTTCATCGATGACCAGCGTTTTGGGCTTCAGGTCGATGGCTTCGCCTTCACGGGCATATTCGTAGGCTCGCTTGCCTTGTATTTTGCAGGCTGAAAAACTGGGCGGCACCTGCTCGATGGTCCCGACAAAACCTTTGAGGGTTTCACGCACCAGGGCTTCGGTCACATGGCTGTAGTCGTAGGTCTTGTCTATGGGTTTCTCCATGTCGAAGGAGGGGGTGGTGGCGCCCAATTCCATGGTGGCCACATATTCTTTGGTCTGGTACTGGAACTCTTCGATGCGTTTGGTGGCCCGGCCGGTGCAGACAATCATCACTCCTGTAGCCAGGGGATCCAGGGTGCCGGCGTGTCCGACTTTCAGTTTTTTCATCTTCAGGCCGCGGCAAAGGGAGAAACGGACATCGTTGACCAGTTTGAACGACGTCCAGCCCAGGGGCTTGTTGAAACAAAGAATCTCTCCTGCCTGAAAATCCATGCTAGCACGAAATCAACGGTAAGACAATGGCCAGGATGCCGACAACGGCACAGTAGATGGCAAACCAGACGAGTTTTCCCTTGCGGACCAGGCTGAGCATCCAGCGGCAGGCGATACAGCCGGAGGCAAAGGCGGTGACAAAACCGACGATGAGCGAGCTCGTGGGCAGTCCGTTGGCGGCAGCGGCGGAAAAATCTCCCCCGACAATATCCAGGAACATTTCTCCCAAGATGGGAATGATGACCATGATAAAGGAGAACTGGGCAATGCTTTCCTTCTTGTTGCCCAGCAGCAGGCCGGTGGCGATGGTCGAGCCCGAGCGCGACAGTCCCGGCATGACGGCGCAGGCCTGTGCCACTCCGATAATGAAGGAATCCCGCCACGAGATGGTTTCCTTTTGGCGGGGTTTGGCATAGTGGGAGAAGGTCAGCAGCAGGGCGGTGAGCAGCAGCATGCAGCCGACGATGAGCAACCCGTGGCCGAAAAATTGTTCGACCTGGTCTTTGAAGAACATTCCGACGATGAGTACGGGAATCATCGAGACGAATATCTTGAGGACATATTGGGTCTCGTCGTTCCATTTGAACTGGAAAAACCCTTTGAGCAACGCCCAGAGTTCTTTCCACAGGATGCAGATGGTGCTCAAAACGGTGGCGGCATGCACCGCTACGGTAAAAATAAGGTTCTCCTCACCGGAGATGCCGAGCAGGTAGTGGCCGATTTCCAAGTGACCGCTGCTGCTCACAGGCAGGTATTCTGTCAATCCCTGGACCAGGCCGAGGATAAAGGCTTCCCAAACATTCATGGCGGTTATTCAGCTGAATCGGTGGTCGTTTTTTTGCCGGGGTTGATCAGGATGCCGACCAGAATCAGGGCAAAGCCGACAAATGACACGGTCGGTGCCAGGACGATGCGGCGGAAACTGAAGATATCGGGGTTGTAGGCATCCTTGGTGGAGGGTGCGCCCAACATCAGGATAAAGCCCAGGATGATCAGCACAATGCCGACGCCGAGCCAGATGAAGTTCTTTTTACTGAGTGCGAAGTGTTTGTCGTTCATTGTATTGTAAAAGTCGGAGGTTTATACGTAGTATAGTTCGTCGTTGCTCATTTTCAGGAAACGGTTCACCGAAAAGACGGTGGCCACGGCGCTGATAAGGATACCCAGACCCAGCAGCAAGGCCAACATGGCTCCATACATCTGGGTGGTGACCATCCGTGAAATACCCGGGAAAACCTTATCCATGGCCGACAGTGTCAGATAGTACAGCCCCAGGGCCAGGACGGCGCTGATGATGCCGCAGACGACATTCTGCCGGACAAACGGCCGGCGGATGAAGCTGCGCCGGGCGCCCACCAGGCACATGGTATGGATGAGGAAGCGCTTGGCATAGATCATCAGGCGCACGGTGTTGCGGATCAGCATAAAGGAGATGAGTGTCAGCACTACGGCGATGGCGAGCAGCAGTTTGCCGATGGAAAGGAGGTTTTTGTTGACCAGCTGGATCAAGTCTTCCCGATAGACCACTTCCTGGACATAGGAGGGGGCCGACAGAGTGTTGACGATTTTCCGGATTTGCTCCAGCTGGGTGTATTCAGACTTCATCTGAATCTCGATGGTGGCCGGCAGGGGATTGAATCCCAGGAAACTCTCGGGACTTTCGCCGAGTTCTTCGGTGAGTTCTTTCAGGGCGGTCTCCTTGTCGATGTACTGATAGGATTTGGTCCATTCGGCCTGGCTGATTCTTTTTTGGAGGGCGGTTAGTTCGGCCGGTGTGATGCCGTCGTCGAGCAACACGGTGACGCAGATGTTTTCCTTGGCCGTCTGGGACAGTTCCCGGGCGAAAAATCCCAGGGTGGTCATAATGGCGAAAAGCAGCAGCACCAGGCTGATGCTGACCGTTGCTGTCAGGCGGGAGCCGAAGACCCTGCCTCGGGTTTTCTTGAGTTTTTTGTTCATACAAGGACTGCTTTGAGCCGAATTATCCCTAATTTGGGGCAAAAGTACATATTATTTTGATTGATACGTACTTTTATTCCGGATTTATTATTCCGTCAATTCTCCCAAAAGAGTCGCCGAGGAACTGCCCACAATGCGGACTTTGACGAAATCGCCGGGCCGGCAGCCGCCTTTCGGGAAGACCACCGTCTTGTTTTTTTCGGTGCGGCCGCACATTTGTTCGCGTGACCGCTTGGAGGGACCTTCCACCAAAACAGTATAGGTCTTGCCGGTTTCCCGTTGGTTGCTTTCGGCCGAGAGCCGGTTCTGTAGGTCGATGATCTCGGCGAGCCGTCGCAGTTTCACTTCTTCCGGGACATCGTCGGGCAGGTGCTTGGCAGCATAGGTGCCCGGCCGCTCGGAGTATTTGAACATGAAGGCGGAGTCGAATCCCACTTCCTGCATCAGGGACAGGCTCAGACGGTGGTCTTCCTCCGTCTCGGAGTGGAATCCGCAGAAAATGTCGGTTGAAATGCCGCAGTCGGGCAGGATGCGCCGGATGGCGGCAATGCGTCCCAGGTACCACTCCCGGTCGTAACGCCGGTTCATCAGTTTGAGTATCCTCGAACTGCCCGACTGGACAGGCAGGTGGATGTGCCGGCAGATGTTGGGATGGGCGGCGATGGTCTCGAGCAGTTCGTCGCTCATGTCCTTGGGATGGGAGGTGGTGAAGCGTATCCACATGTCGGGGGCCGCCTGGGCCACCATTCCCAGCAGTGCGGGGAATTTTATGCCGTTGAAATCGTAGGAATTGACATTCTGCCCCAGCAGGATGGCTTCTTTGAAACCGCGTTCCTTGAGGTCGGCGAGTTCGTGCAGGATGCTTTGCACGTCGCGACTGCGCTCGCGTCCACGGGTGTAGGGGACGATGCAGTAGCTGCAGAAATTGTTGCAGCCCCTCATGATGGAGATAAAGCCCGATATCCGTCCCAGTCCGATGCGCGAGGGCAAAACGTTGGGATAGGTTTCGGTGGTGGAGAGCGTCACATTGACGGCCTTCTGCCCCTGTTGGACGGCACCCAGCAGATTGGGCAGGTCCATGTAGGCGTCCGGGCCGGCCACCAGATCGACTCCGTATTGTTCGGTGAGTTCTTCTTTGAGCCGTTCGGCCATGCATCCCAGGATGCCGACAATCAGTTTCTTCTTTTTCTTGAGGACCTGCAACGCCTGCAGCCGACCGAAGATCTTTTGTTCGGCGTTGTCGCGGATGGAACAGGTGTTGAGCAGTACCATATCTGCCTCGGCGAGTTGCTCGCAAGGCTCATAGCCGGCCGTTTGCAGGATGGAAGTCACCACTTCGCTGTCGGCCACGTTCATCTGGCACCCGTAGGTTTCGAGAAAAAACTTCTTGCAGTCGTCGGTCATGTCTCAGGAACGGTATTTCGGATCGAGTATTTCTTTATAGACGACGGCTCTTTTGAGCATGTCCATGTCGCGCAGCGAAGCGAGGATGTCGTCGGAATGGCCGGCCTCTTCTGTCGTATCTGGACGCTGGTCGGAAGGATTGTACAGACCGGCCGTCCCGGTTTCATCGGCAGATGTGGCCGCTTGGGAGGCAAAGGAGGGACTTATGTCCCGGTAGCTTTCCTGACGGGCCATCACCTCCTTGAGCAAACTGTCCTGATATTCGGGCTCGGCATTGACCATTCCTTCCCGGGGGATGAAATCATCGGCCGCCTCTGCCTTTTCCTCGGTGACGGGAGCCAGTTCTTCTTCGAATTGTCTGAGGAAGGACTCCAGGCGGCTTTCCGACGGGGCCGTCCCTTGCTGAGGCCCCTTTTCCGCCGACTTTTTCCTGCGTGCCTTGGTGAGGCTGCTCAAAAGAGGAACCAACAGCACCAGAAGTATGTAGAGAATGTCCGAAAGATTGTCCTTCATCGTTCGAAATTTTGCTCAAAAGTAATGCTTCCTTTTGATATGGGCAACGGAAAAAATAGTTACCTTTGCCCCTGTCAATTCTATATGCTATGTCACTGAAATTTATTTCTGCAGAACAAGCTGCGTCCATCGTCAAGAATGGCGACAATATCGGATTCAGCGGATTTACCCCTGCCGGTGCCCCCAAGGTGGTAGCCGGAGCGATTGCGGCCAAGGCCGTGGCCGAACACGAAGCCGGCCGTGAATTCAAAATCGGTATCTTCACTGGTGCTTCCACCGGTGATACCCTGGACGGTGTGCTGGCCCGGGCCAATGCCATCAAGTTCCGCACGCCCTATCAGTCGAACAAAGACCTTCGCGACCGTATCAACGACGGTTCCGCCCCCTATATCGACCTTCATTTGTCCCATCTCCCCCAGGAAATCCGCTATGGCTTCTGGGGCAGTGTCGATATCGCCGTCATCGAGGCCGCCGACATTACCGAGGATGGAGAGATTGTCCTGACCACCGGTGTCGGTATTGCGCCGACCATTGCCCGTCTGGCTGGCAAAATCATTGTCGAACTCAATGCCAAGCATCCGAAATTCATCCGTGGCCTGCACGACCTTTACGAGCCGGCCGATCCTCCCTGTCGTCGCGAGATCCCTGTTTACAAACCCAGCGACCGCATCGGCACACCGATTTTGAAGGTGGATCCCGCCAAGATTGTAGGTATCGTCGAGAACAACATGGACGACCAGGTCAAGGCCTTTACCGAGCCCGACGAGACCACGCGTACCATCGGCAACCGCGTGGCCCACTTCCTGGCCGGAGAAATCAAGGCCGGTCGTCTGCCGGCCAGTTTCCTGCCCATCCAGTCGGGCGTCGGCAACATTGCCAATGCCTTGCTGGGAGCTCTTGGCGAAAACCCCGACATCCCTGCTTTTGAGATGTACACCGAGGTAATCCAGGATTCGGTCATCGGCCTCATGCGCGAAGGGAATGTCAAATTTGCCAGTGGTTGCTCACTGACCGTGTCTCCCGAAGTGCTGCACGGCATCTATGCCGACTGGGACTTCTTCAAGGACAAACTGGTGCTGCGTCCCCAGGAAATCTCCAACAACCCCGAAGTGGCCCGCCGTCTGGGATTGATCACCATCAATACCGCACTGGAAGCCGACTTGTTCGGCAACATCAACAGTACCCATGTGCTGGGCACCAAGATGATGAACGGCATCGGCGGCAGCGGCGATTTTACGCGCAATGCCTTCCTGTCGATCTATACTTGTCCTTCGGAGGCCAAGGGTGGCAAGATTTCGGCCATCGTTCCGATGGTCTCCCATCTGGACCACAGCGAGCATTCGGTCAAGATACTGGTCACCGAGCAGGGTGTGGCCGACCTGCGTGGCAAGTCGCCGATCCAGAAAGCCCAGACCATCATCGAAAACTGCGTCCATCCCGACTACAAGCAACTGTTGTGGGACTACCTGAAGTTGTCGAAGGGCGGCAACACGCCTCACACCCTGTCGGCCTGCTTCAACATGCATCAGGAGTTTGCCGCATCGGGCGACATGCGCAATACGCGCTGGTAAACCCTCATGGAAAGGATCTATCTGATCGGCTATATGGGTGCCGGCAAATCCCGCCTGGGCAAAATGCTGGCGGAGGCACTTGGATGGTCTTTCACAGATTTGGACCTTTTCATCGAAGAAAAATACGCACAAGATATCCCTTCTCTCTTCGCCAGCCGGGGAGAGGAGGGTTTTCGTTTGATAGAGCGGCAAGCCCTTCACGAAACAGCTCTCTGGGCCAAGACGGTCGTTGCCACGGGCGGTGGCGCGCCCTGCTATGGTGACAATATGGATTTCATGAACCACCATGGAGAAACCGTCTATCTGCAAGTGGCCGTGCCGGAGTTGCTGCGGCGGCTACTCTCGCCCAAGTCTCAAGGCAAACGCCCCCTGTTGGCAGGTCTCAGTCCGTCGCAGACAGAGGAAAAGATCGTTCTCATGCTCAAAAAGCGCGAGCCCTATTATCTTCAGGCTAAACACCGGTTTTACATGGCCGACGAGCAACCTCGTGAAAAGAACCTTCAGGGTTTGCTCGCCGCCTTGGAGCAATAAGCCACGAGAGAAGGAGAAAAAAGCCCGCTGCGAAATCATTTCCAGCGGGCTTGGTTTTTTATTGGCGGTTACTGCAGAGATTGGCTTTCAGACGCTCCTGGACCAAAGACTGGTGGTCTGGGTCGCCATAGTTGGCAAAGGGCAGGATGCGGATGCCGCCGCGCGGGTTGAACAGCCCCGTCACCTCGATGTATTTCGGATCCATGAGTTTTACCAGATCCTTCATGATGATGTTCACGCAATCCTCGTGGAAATCGCCGTGATTGCGAAAACTGAACAGGTAGAGTTTCAGACTTTTGCTTTCAACCATCCGGTGGCGCGGAATGTAACTGACGATGATGTGCCCGAAGTCGGGTTGCCCCGTCTTGGGACACAGGGTGGTGAATTCCGGACAGTCCAGCGTGACGAGATAGTCGTTTTCCGGATGTTTGTTTTCGAAGGTCTCCAGCACATCGGGACTATAGTTGTCTTTGTAGGTGGTATGCTGGTTGCCCAACAGGCTGATTCCTTCCAACTCTTTTTCGTTTCTTGGCATGGCTTGCTATTTGGATTTATTTGATGACTTTGTCTGTGATCACGCTTCCGTCGTGATAGCGGATGCGTCGTATCATGATGCCCTGGCAGGGGGCAGAAAGTTTTTTCCCGTCCAGTGTGTAGTACTCAACCGACAGAATCGCCGGGGAGGCGGCATCGATTCTCTCAATGGCGCTGGGCTGGTTATAAGGCGGATAATACTCATCGACGGCGGAGGCGGCGTCCATGTTTCCGGCACGGACAATGTGTTCGACCAGGCTGTTGAGATAGACCTCCAGATTGGTGTACCAACCGCGTTCGGTGTCGAGGGTGTATAATTTGCCGTCGGAAGCGTTGTTCTTGTCCAGTCCGTTGGCGTCCTCCCACTTGTCGGGCATGCCGTCCTTATCGGTGTCGAAATCGGTCGGACGCGAGGCTTTTGTCAGGGGAGGGAAACTGGCCAGGGTGGTATCCTGAACTCCTGAGGGATCGTTGATTAAGTCGATGACTCCGGCTCGTTTTGTCACTGTTCCGGTGAAGGTGCAGGTGCCGGTACGGGCTTCTTCGGCATAGCGTTCATCGGCGGCATCGCGCCACAGGGAGGCTCCGGCATAGGCCAGCACTTTTTCGTAGGCTTCGGCAGCCGTGTGGGTGGTCACTTCCCCGGCATCGATCGGATTGTCGAGCTTTACCCGCACGCAGTCGTAACCTTGGCTGTTCTTGACATAGGAGACTTGGCCGTAGAGGTGCAAGGTGTCGGGGATGTATTTTTCGCCGTTGATGTCCGACAGGCCGTTGTCATAGACGACTCCTTTCCAATCGTAGTTTTCGGCAGATTTTCCGGCAGCTTCGACATAGTTGCCCCGGATGTAGTAGCGGCTGCTGTAACCCCACAGGTCGGGATAACCCTTGGCATTGTCCTTGGTCCCTACCGAGACCTGGGTGACGCGGGTCTTGTTAACTGTCCCCGGACCGGCCTTGTAGTAGTTGTTGATCATATTGACATAACCACCACCTGGGCCACCATAGCAGCCTCCGGTACCCCAGTTGTACATGACACAGTTGCGGAAGTCCACCTGTTCGGCCTGAACGGTGTTTTCGTATTTTGTCTTGTCATAGCCGTCCCATTGGTAGCGTGCCCCGTTGAAACGCGGCACCCGGTTTTGCATGTGTGCCAGAAAGTTGTGATGGAAGGAGGCTCCTTTGCCACCCCAGATACCGCCATAACTGTGTTCTCCCTTGGGATGTCCGGGATTGGCCAGGGCCTCGGTGAGGTTGCACCATTGCATGGTGAAACTGCGGTTGTCATAAAAAGAGGCTATTTCATCGATAGACCAGGAGAAAGAACAATGGTCGAGAATGATATTGCTTTTCTGACGGCCCCAGATGGCATCGGCCCCTTCATTGACATCCTTGACCTGTGAACGGCGGAAACGGACAAACCGGATGATGATGTTGTCTTCCTTGTTCAGGACCACGGTCCGATAGCGAAGGGTGATCCCCTCGCCCGGGGCTGTCTGGCCGGCGATGGTGGTGTTTCCTCTGACATAGAGATCCTCCTGAAGATCGATGTAGCCGCTCACATCGAAGACAATGGTTTTGGCACCGCTCTGTTTCAAGGCCCAGCGCAAGGACCCCTTGTTGTTGCCGTCGTCTTCGAGGGTGGTGACATGATAGACGGTGCCGCCCCGCCCCCCGGAGGTGGAGTAACGGGCAAACCCTTCAGCCCCCGGAAAAGCCGGAATGTTCCCCGCAGAGCATAAAGCAACGAAGAGGACTGCCGGAAGGCATGATGCCAGAACTCGGGAGAACAATCTCATGATTTGAAACAGACAGGATTTTTATCAGAAGAAAACAGCGATTTCATCAATGTTTTTGCGCGCCGGACGGTTGGGATCCTGGATGCGGTAGCCTACGCTGATCACGGCCATGATTTCTTCTTCCTCGGGAATGCCGAGCAGGGAACGCAGCCCCTGGCTGTCTCGGATGCCCATAATCAAGGTGTCGAAGCCCATTTCCCGGGCTTTCAGGATGAGATAGGCATTGCTCAGACCGTTATCGTAGGCTCCCCAGCCGTCGCCGATATCATTGGCGGCTTGTCCGCGAAAGAATCCGGAGCCCCCTTTTTTATACGTAGAAACAATCAACACGGGTGCGTCGGCGGTGTTCCTTTGGTTGTTGCCGCCCAGAAGTTCGCGGACAGCGGCAACCTTTTCCGGACTTATGGCCGCATAGTATCTGACGGGCTGGTTGTTGGCCCAGGAGGGAGCTTCAATGGTCGTTTGGATAAGGGTGCGGATTTCTGCTTCAGAAATCTTTTTGTCGGGGTCGTACTGACGGACACTGCGACGGCTGGCCACGATTTGATCGAAAGAGGGGCCGCTGTCCTTGGAGGTTTCCTTACAGCCTGGTGTCAGGCCTAACATACCGATACTTGCCATAATCAATAAGCATTTGATAAGATTCATAGTAAAGATTATTATTGAATGGA
>JAGDCW010000093.1 GCA_017958305.1 Bacteroidales bacterium
CGAGCAGGACGATGGCCGGTAAAATGACCAGTGCAGTCAATATATGATGTCTCAATCTCATGATGTTAGTCTGTGACGATGGTTTTGATGGAAACAAAAGTATGTCAACACGGGGTTTTGAACAAATTTTTTTTGTACCTTTGTGCTGACCGCTAAGATCGAAACTTAACAGAACAATATATGCTGATAGCTTTGAAACTGCTGGGATCCATCGCCCTTTTGATCTATGGAATGAAAGTAATGAGCGAGGCCCTGCAGAAAATGGCCGGCCCGCAATTGCGTCATCTGCTCGGTGCGATGACGACCAACCGTTTCACAGGTGTGGCGACGGGCGCCCTGGTCACCGTAGCCGTTCAGTCGTCCGCTGCGACGACCGTCATGACAGTCTCTTTCGTCAACGCCGCCCTGTTGACACTTTCGCAAGCCATTTCCGTCATCATGGGTGCCAACATCGGCACCACGCTATCCGCCTGGATCATGTCGGCAGGCTTTTCCTTCAACATCACCAACGTGGTCTGGGCCACTTTCCTGATAGGCATCATCCTGATACAGGCCGGCAAGCACCGTTATTTCGGCGATTTCCTGTTCGGTCTCTCCTTCCTGCTGTTTGCCCTGGGACTGCTCCGGGCCACCGGGCTTGAGATGGACCTGGCCAGCAACCAGTCGGTGGTCGATTTCTTCGCCTCTTTCGATTCGGGCAGCTACCTGACCATCCTGCTGTTCCTGCTCATCGGCACGGTGCTCACCTTCGCCGTGCAGTCTTCGGCCGCCCTGATGGCCATCACCATGGTGCTCTGCTCGACCGGGGTGATCACTATCTACCAAGGTATCGCCCTGGTCATGGGTGAAAACATCGGTACGACCCTCACGGCCAATATCGCCGCCTTGTCGGCCAACACGCCGGCCCGCCGCGCGGCCCTGGCCCACCTGCTGTTCAACGTCTTCGGCGTGCTGTGGATACTGTGCATGTTCTATCCCTTCGTCAGAATGGTCTGCCACTTCGTCGGGATGGATCCCATGGCCGAGAGCCAGACCCCGGCGCAGCTGACCTTCGCCCTGGCCACTTTCCACACGGCGTTCAATGTGACCAATACCCTGATATTGATATGGTTCATACCTCAGATAGAGAAATTCGTCTGCCACTTGATCAAGTCCAGGAAGAGCGATGAGGACGAGGAAGCCCGTCTGAAGTTCATCCGCGGCGGTCTGATGAAGACGCCGGAAATCTCCATCCTGCAGGCCCAGAAGGAGATTGCCGTCTTCGGCGAGCGTATGCAGCGGATGATCGGCATGGTGGACGAGCTCAAGGACATAAAGGACGATACCGCCTTCCAGAAGCTTTTTGAGCGGATTGCCAAGTACGAGGACATCAGCGACAACATGGAAGACGAAATCGGCCGCTATCTGGGTGCCGTGGGCGATGCCCACCTCAGTGACGACTCCAAGGAGAAGATCCGCTCCATGCTGCGTCAGATCGGCGAGCTGGAGAGCATCGGCGACGGTTGCTTCAACATGGCCAGGATATTCAAGCGCAAACGCGAGAACGAAGCCGTCTTCACGGCCGACCAGGAGGCCGGCGTCGGACGCATACTCCACCTGGTGGACGAGGCCGCCACGTTGATGAACAACCTGCTTTCGGGCCGCCGCGAGCAGTACGACTTCGGTCAGTCGGAGGCTGCCGAAAAGGCCATTAACGAATGTCGTAACGAGCTGAAACAAAAGAATATCCAGGATCTTGACGACCGTAGCTACGACTACCAGAGCAGCACGGTCTATATGGACCTGATCAACGAGTGCGAAAAGACGGGCGACTACATCATCAATGTGGTGGAGGCGCGCATGGGCATTCCCCGCAAGACGGTTTAATCATTTTTTTAGGGTCAAGGCTTGCCTTTTTCCCGAATTATCCCGACCTTCGCCTCAACTTGTTGAAAGGACTTATTTGTACCACTTTTTAAATTACTCAGTTATGAAAAAAGCATTACTTGTTCTTGTCGCCGTTTTCGGCCTGACTGCTGTCATGATGGCTCAGCCCCGTACGATCGGTCTTCGCGTCGGCTACGGTGCCGAAGTTTCTTATCAGCACCTGATGGGTGAGAACTTCCTGGAATTCGACGGAGGTCTCTTCCTCAACCATGGTTTCTATGCCACCGGTATCTACAACTTTGTTTTCGCCAGCGAAGGTGATTTCAATTTCTATGCCGGCCCCGGTGCCACCGTTGGTTTCTACAACTACAAAGACGACGCTGGTGCCACCCAGTCGGGTCTGGACGTAGGTGCTTCCGGCATGATCGGTTTGGAATACAACTTCCAGATTCCTCTGACCCTGTCGCTCGACTGGAGACCTACCTTCTATTTCCTGGACGGTGGTTTCGCCGCCGCCAGCTTCGGTCTGGGCATCCGCTATCGCTTCTAAGCCTGCGACAAGGACTTTGTATCCTAGGAGAGCCGCCTTCGGGTGGCTCTCTTTTTTTCTGCCCCCGGCTTTGACGGATTTGAGAAAAGCATTAGCTTTGCAGACTAACTCTGCTGATTTAATATGACAAAAATACTGGATCCCCATTGTGAAGCGATTTTGGAAGAGTACCGGCAGCATCTTCCCGAATTCGGGCATGTCAAGGACGAAGTGCTGAACCTGTTGCGCTCCACACTCGACGGGGCCGGCATTATCGTGGCCTCGGTCGAGGCCCGGGTCAAAGCCGAGGATTCCCTGGCCGGCAAACTGGAGCTGAAAGGCAGCAAATACAGTAGTCTGGCTGATATCACCGACATCATCGGATTGCGTGTCATCACGTTCTATATCGACGATGTCGACAAGGTGGCCTCGGTTGTCGAACGCCTGTTCGAAGTAGACTGGGACGAGTCGGTCGATAAGCGCAAGATCCACGAGATCGACTCTTTCGGCTACATGTCGCTGCACTATATCTGCCGCAAGAAGGGATTTCCCTATCGTTTCGAGATCCAGATGCGTACGGTCCTGCAGCATGCCTGGGCCAACCTCAACCACGACACGGGCTACAAATCGGGTGTGGAGGTGCCGCGCGAGTACCTGCGCAATATGAGCCGCCTGGCCGGTATGCTGGAGTTGGCCGACGAACAGTTCAGCCGTATCCGTACCGAACTCAACGACTACCGCCGCCGGGTACAGGCCCTGGTGGCCTCGGGCAACCTGGACGAAGTGCAACTCGATGGCGATTCTTTCCGCAATTATTTGCTGCTCAACCCGTTTGCCAAGCTCAACAAGCGCATCGCCGCGGTGAACCAAGCCGAAATACAGGAGGTTTCCCTAATGAATTTCCTGCCGCTGTTCAAGGCTTTCGGCTGCAAAACGCTGGGCGATATTTCAAATATTATCAAGGAGAATGCTGAAGCGGCCTATCAGATCGCCTGTTATCAGATCGGCCTGACCGACCTGGACATCGTTTCTTCGTCGATCGGCCCCCAGAATCTATGCACAGCCTTCATCCTGCGTAACGGCGGTGGCCGGGCCGGCTTGAAATATATGTTCGACCTTTTGAACGGACCTTCGGATATGAATGCCGAAATGGCCGATTTCCTGGTTGAACAGACCAAGGACCTGTCCTTTATGCATGTCGCTGCGCAAAGTTGATTTTTATCAGGAAGCATGGCAAACAAGGCATTGAATACTGACTTGCTCGATCGGGCGATTATTTTTGCCGTCCGGGCCCATGCCGGCACCGAAAGGCGCGGGAAAGGGTTTCCCTACATCGTTCATCCGATGGAGTCGATGGAAATCGTTTCGACCATCACTTCCGACCAGGAATTGTTGGCCGCTGCCGCCTTGCACGATGTCATCGAGGACACCTCGGTGACAAGGGAGGAACTTCAGCAGGCCTTCGGCGAGCGGATTGCCCGGCTGGTCGTGGCAGAAAGCGACACATTCGAAGCAGGTGTGAGCGAGGAAGACAGCTGGCACGATCGTAAGCGTGCAGCCATCGAACGCCTGGCCCGGGCATCACGAGACACCAAGATCGTGGCCCTGGGCGACAAGCTGTCCAATATGCGGGCCATCGCCCGCGACTATGCTGTTCAGGGCGAAATGCTGTGGCAGATTTTCCATGCCAAGGACAAACGCGACCACGAGTGGCACTACCGCGGCCTGGCCGACTCACTGCGCGAACTGGAGGACACTTTTGCCTTCCGCGAATTCGAGAGCCTGATCGACCAGGTGTTTGAACAATAAGGAGAAGAAATGGACCCGATACGGATAGACATCAATGACTACGAGTATGCCGGCGGAGGCTCCAACGGCGACAGCTACTACCACCGCAGCCAGTCGGATATCATGCTCAAGCTTTACCTTCCGGGCAAGATCCAGCAGCCGCTCGATGAGATACAGACTGCCCGTAAGGTCTTCGAGGCCGGGATTGTCACTCCCGAGCCGGGCGATTATGTCGTGACGGACGACGGCCGCTACGGCATCCGTTTCCGCCGTATCCCCGGCAAGAAGTCTTATGCCCGGGCTGTCGGTGAGGATCCTGCCCGGGTGGAGGTCTATGCTTCGGAGTTCGCCGCCATGTGCCGCCAGTTGCATTCCACTAAGGTCGATACGGCCCTGTTCGAATCCGTCAAGGACCGATATTGCCGCATGCTGGCCGACAATCCATTCTTTACCACGGCAGAAAAAGACAAGCTCGTCCGTTTCATCCTCGACACTCCCGACACTGAGACGGCCCTGCATGGCGACCTACATTTCGGGAATGCCATTTTCTCGGGAGAAAACCGCTATTTTATCGATCTCGGCGATTTCAGCTACGGCCACCCGCTCTTCGATCTGGGCATGGTTTACAGCACAGGCCGGATCAACGACGAAGCCTACACCCGCGAGGCTTTCCATATGAAGATGGAAACGGCCTCGAAATTCTGGGAGGCGTTCGCGGCCGCCTATTTCGGCACAGATACGCCCTTGAAGGAGATAGAGGAGGAAATCCGTCCCTATGCCGGTCTGAAGACCATCATGGTCGAACGTGACACCCGCCGTCCGATGCCGGAGTTCAGGGCGGCGCTAAATAAGATTATATGAAAGCAGTTGATCTGAAAAACAAATCATTCCTGCATCAGTCTGCCAAGACGGGACTGTTGCTGGTCATTGTCGCCGTTGTCACCCTGGAAGCGACAGCCCTCGTGCAGTACTACTTTTCGCAAAAAGGTCTCCATGAGGAAGCTTCCATGAGGGCACAGAGCCAGCTGGAATCGAC
>JAGDCW010000094.1 GCA_017958305.1 Bacteroidales bacterium
CAAAGGCCGACGAGGGGCACGACATGAACATTTCGAAAGAGGAGATTATAGCCCAGGGACTGGTCTCGGCTGAGGACTACGCCGTGATGGAAGACTACACGCGCCGCATCTTTGCCCGCGGCCAGGAAATCGCCGCCCGCCAGGGCCTGATCTTGGTCGATACCAAGTACGAGTTCGGCAAGCGCGACGGCAAAGTCTATCTCATCGACGAGATACACACGCCCGACTCCAGCCGCTACTTCTATGCCGACGGCTACGAGGAGAAACTGGCCAAGGGTGAGCCGCAGAAGCAGCTTTCCAAGGAATTTGTCCGCCAGTGGCTCATCGAACACAATTTCATGAACGAGCCCGGCCAGGTCATGCCCGAAATCACCGACGCCTATGCCGAAAGCGTCAGCGAGCGCTACATCGAGCTCTACGAGCACGTGACGGGCGAGAAGTTCCTCAAGGAGAGTTGCGACAATGTCCTCGGCCGCATCGAAAAGAACGTACGTAACTACCTGAAAACCCTCTAAGCCACATGAACGACCAGCGTTACCAGCTTCGCGGCGTCTCGGCCGGCAAGGAAGACGTCCACAACGCCATCAAGAATATCGACAAGGGCTTGTATCCGCAGGCTTTCTGCAAAATCATTCCCGATATTCTGGGCGGTGATCCGGCCTATTGCAACATCATGCATGCCGACGGTGCCGGCACCAAGTCGTCGTTGGCCTATCTCTACTGGAAAGAGACCGGCGATCTGTCCGTTTGGAAAGGTATCGCTCAAGATGCCTTGGTGATGAACATCGACGACCTGCTCTGCGTGGGCGCCGTCGATAACATCCTGGTATCTTCGACCATAGGACGCAACAAGCACCTCATCCCCGGTGAAGTGATCTCGGCCATCATCAACGGCACAGACGAACTGCTCTCCGAGCTGCGCGACATGGGTATCGGCATCCATGCCACCGGCGGCGAGACGGCCGACGTAGGCGACTTGGTCCGTACCATCATCGTCGATAGCACCGTGACCTGTCGCATGAAACGCAGCGACGTCATCGACAATGCCCATATCCAGGCCGGCGACGTCATCGTCGGACTGGCCTCCTTCGGACAGGCCACCTACGAAAACCGCTACAACGGCGGCATGGGCAGCAACGGCCTCACCTCGGCCCGTCACGATGTCTTCGCCAAGTATCTGGCCCGCAAGTACCCCGAGAGTTACGACCAGGCCACCCCCGAAGAGCTGGTCTATGCCGGACGGCTCAAACTGACCGATGCCATAGAAGGGCTGACGGGCGTGGATGCCGGCCAGCTGGTGCTGTCGCCCACCCGCACCTATGCCCCGGTCGTCAAGCGGCTGCTCGACGAGATGCGTCCGCACATCCACGGCATGATCCATTGCACGGGCGGCGCCCAGACCAAGGTACTGCATTTTGTCCAGGACAAGAAGATAGTCAAGAACAACATGTTTCCCATCCCGCCGCTGTTCCGCATCATCCAGGAGCAGTCGGGCACCGATTGGCAGGAAATGTACAAGGTTTTCAACATGGGTCACCGCTTGGAAGTCTATCTCAGCCCCGAGCATGCCGACCAGGTCGTCAAGACGGCCGCAAGCTTCGGCATCGAGGCCCGCATCATCGGCTATGTCGGTGCCTCGTCGGAGGGCAACCGGTTGATCATCGAAAGCGAAAACGGAACTTTTGTCTATTGAGCATATGGCCAACAACCCCCTATTGGAAAAACTCGACTGGATACAGCAGCGCTTTGAGGAAGTGTCCGGGTTGATCTCAGCCCCCGACGCCATGTCCGACATGAAGCGCTATGTCAAGCTCAACAAGGAATACAAAGAGTTGGACAACATCGTCAAGGCCAGCCGCGAATACCGCAACCTGATCGGCAACATCGAGGAAGCCAAGGAAATCCTGATGAACGAGAGCGATCCCGACCTCAAGGAGATGGCCCGCGAAGAACTCAACGCCAACCAGGAGCGCCAGCCCCGGCTGGAAGAGGAGATCAAGCTGCTGCTCATCCCCGCCGATCCCCAGGACAGCAAGAACGCCATCGTGGAGATCCGCGGCGGCACGGGCGGCGACGAAGCGGCCATCTTTGCCGGCGACCTGTTCCGTATGTACACCAAGTTCTGCGAGATCAAGGGCTGGAAGACCGAAGTGACCAACAGCAGTCCCGGCACGGCCGGCGGCTACAAGGAAATCATCTTCACCGTAAGCGGCGAGAATGTCTATGGCATCCTCAAATACGAATCGGGCGTGCACCGCGTGCAGCGTGTGCCCCAGACCGAGACCCAGGGACGCGTCCACACCTCGGCGGCCACCGTGGCCGTCCTGCCCGAGGCCGAGGAATTCGACATCGAGCTCAAGGAATCGGATGTCAAGATCGACACCTTCTGCTCGTCCGGTGCCGGCGGCCAGTCGGTCAACACGACCTATTCGGCCATCCGCCTGACCCATATCCCGACGGGCATCGTCGTGCAGTGCCAAGACGAGCGTTCCCAGCTCAAGAACAAGGCCCGGGCCTTCCAGGAACTGCGCACCCGCATCTACAACATGGAATACCAGAAATACCTCGACGACATCACCTCCAAGCGCAAGACCATGGTCTCCACGGGCGACCGCTCGGCCAAGATACGCACCTACAACTATCCGCAGGCCCGTGTCACCGACCACCGCATCAACCTGACTTTATACAACCTGAGCGCCATACTCGACGGCGACCTGCAAGGCATCATCGACCAGCTGACCATCGCCGAGAATGCCGAGCGACTCAAAGCCAGCGAACTCTGATATGGACAAAAAAACACTCATCGCCAACATCAAGGCCAAACGCTCCTTCCTTTGCGTTGGACTGGACACCGATATCAACCGCATCCCCAAGCATCTGCTCGAAGAAGAGGATCCCGTCTTTGCCTTCAACCGCGCCATCATCGATGCCACGGCCGACCTGTGCATCGCCTACAAGCCCAACCTGGCCTTCTACGAATGTGCCGGACTTCAGGGCTGGACAGCCTTTGAAAAGACGGTACGGTACATCAAGGACAACTACCCCGACCAGTTCCTCATCGCCGACGCCAAACGCGGCGATATCGGCAACACTTCGCAGATGTATGCCCGCTCGTTTTTCGAGCAGTTGCCCATCGATGCCGTGACGGTGGCCCCCTACATGGGCGAGGACAGCGTCAAGCCCTTCCTCTCCTACCCGGGCAAGTGGGTCATCCTGCTGGCCCTCACCTCCAACAAAGGCTCGATGGACTTCCAGCTCACGGCCGATGCCCAAGGTGAGCGTCTCTTCGAGAAGGTGATCCGCACTTCCCGGCAATGGGCCGACGACCAGTCTATGATGTATGTCGTGGGAGCCACCCGCGGGCCGCTCTTCTCGGACATCCGGGCCGTGGCACCCGATCATTTCCTTTTGGTGCCGGGCGTCGGTGCCCAGGGCGGCAGCCTCAAGGAGGTGGCCGAATACGGCATGACCCGCGACTGCGGCCTCATCGTGAACGCTTCGAGGCAGATCCTGTATGCCAGCGACGGCGAAGACTTCGCCCAGGCGGCCCGCAACGAGGCCCTGAAACTGCAGCACGACATGTCGGAACAACTTAAAATGATCTTCTGAGCCATGGGCATCAAGCGCAAAATCATCAACGATCCGGTTTTCGGGTTCATCAACCTGCCCACCGGCTTTCTCTACGAAATCTATCAGCATCCCTACCTGTACCGCCTGAACCGCATCAAGCAGCTGGGGCTCTCGTCGATGGTCTATCCCGGCGCCACCCACTGCCGCTTCCAACATATCACCGGGGCTATGTACCTGGTCACCGAGGCCATCCTGCAGCTCAGGCTCAAAGGCCATGAGATCACCGAAGAGGAGGCCGAAGGCCTGACTGCCGCCGTCATGCTGCATGACATCGGACACGGTCCGTTCTCGCATGTCCTGGAGTCGGTGCTCTTCAACGAGGTGAGCCACGAAGAGATCTCGCTCCGCCTCATGCAGCGCCTCAACCGCGAAATGGGCGGCCGGCTCGACACCTGCATCAGCATTTTCACCGACAGCTATCCCAAACGTTTCCTGCACCAACTCATCTCCAGCCAGCTGGATGTTGACAGGCTCGACTACCTCTGCCGCGACAGCTTCTTCACAGGAGTGGTCGAAGGCAATATCGACTCGGCCCGCATCATCAAGATGCTCAATGTGGTGGACGACCGCCTGGTGGTCGAGGCCAAAGGCATCTACTCCATCGAGAATTTCCTGATGGCCCGTCGCCTGATGTACTGGCAGGTCTATCTGCACAAGACCTCCCTGGCCGCCGAGAAGATGCTCATCAACCTGCTGCGCCGCGCCAAGGAACTGACCGCCGCCGGCGAAAAACTCAGCGCTTCGCCCGCCCTGGCCTTTTTCCTGGAAGGCGGCCTGAAGCCCGGCGAAATCACCGAAGTCTCGCTCGACCACTTCCTGGCCCTCGACGACTACGATGTGTGGTCGGCCGTGAAAGCCTGGCAGCATCACCCCGACCTGGTGTTGTCCACGCTCTGCCGCGATCTGCTCAACCGCCGGCTGTTCAAGATGGAACTTACCGACAAGGCGCCCGCCGCCAGCCGGTTGGCCAAAGACCTGGACCAATTGTCCCAGCGTTTGGGCATCACGCTTCACGAGGCCGGCTATTTCACCGCCAGCAACGATGTGAGCAACAAGATTTACGACAACAGCGACTACGATATCGAGATCCTCTACAACGACGGCAGCATCCGCCCCGTCACCCAGGCCTCGGACATTCTCAACATCGATGTGCTGTCGAAAAAAGCCAAGAAACATGCCTACGCCTACCTAAGGTGAGGACACTGCATAAACAGTTAAAAGAAAAGTAGATAAGCAAAAAATATAGTAGAACCCGATTCTTTTGTAGCGTATTCGGCTTATTTGTATCTTTGCTCCTTGAAAAAGGCCGTCGGCAAAGGCCCACGCAAAAGTCGAAGGAAAAGAAGAGGCTTTACGAGGAAATACTAAGAAAAAAAATGGAGTTTACCGCCGCACAGATAGCATCGTTTTTGTCAGGAACCGTCGAAGGCAATCCTGAGGCCAAAGTCAGCACATTCACCAAGATAGAAGAAGGGAAACCCGGCGGGCTGTCCTTCCTGTCCAACCCCAAATACACCCACTACATCTACGACACAGAGGCCAGCATCGTACTGGTCAACAAAGACTTTGTCGCAGAAAAGCCTGTCACGGCGACGCTCATCCGTGTGGACAACGCCTATGCCTCCTTGTCGCAGCTGCTGATGCTCGTCGAGCAGTACAAGCCCCGCCGCGAGGGTATCGACAAGGACGCCTTCATCGCCGACAGCGCCAAAATCGGCGAGAAAACCTATGTCGGTCACTACACGGTTGTCGAAGACAATGCCCAGGTGGGCGACGCCTGCCAGATCTATCCCCAGGTCTATATCGGCGAACGTGTGCGCATCGGCCGCAACTGCCTCATCTATCCGGGAGTCAAGATCTACCACGATTGCGTCATTGGCGACAACTGCACCCTTCATGCCGGCGTAGTGATCGGCGGCGACGGTTTCGGATTCGCCCCCCAGGCCGACGGCAGCTACAAGAAGATACCGCAGATCGGCAATGTCGTCCTCGAAGACGATGTCGAGATTTGCGCCAACACCACCATCGACCGTGCCACCATGGGCTCGACCGTCATCCACAAGGGTGTCAAGATCGACAACCTGGTCCAGGTGGCCCACAACGTGGAAATCGGCGAGCATACGGTCATGGCCGCCCAAGTCGGCGTGGCCGGTTCGTCAAAACTTGGCAAGCACTGCACAGTGGCCGGCCAGGTCGGCATCGCCGGGCATCTGCATGTGGCCGACGGGACCACCCTGGCTGCCCAGGCCGGCATCATCTCCGATGTTACCGACAACTCCTCCCCCTACTTCGGCACGCCCTGTCTCCCGGTCAAGCAATACCTTCGCAGCTACTCGGTCTTCAAGAAAATGCCCGAGCTGCAGACCGAAATCCACCAGATGCGCAAAGAATTGAACGAACTCAAAAACAAACAAGCAGAATAATGGCCCGACAACTCACTCTGAAGAGCGCTTTCAGCGTCTCCGGCAAAGGTTTGCATACCGGCTTGCATCTGACCGCCACGTTCAAACCGGCAGCGGTCGGCAGCGGCATCCGCTTCAAGCGCATCGACTTGGAAGGACAACCCGAGCTCAGTGCTTTGGCCGAGTTTGTCGAGCAGACGGAACGGGGCACGGTCCTGGTCAAGGACGGTGTCACGGTGAGCACCATCGAACATGCCTGCGCCGCCATGTATGCGGCCGGCATCGACAACTGCCTCATCGAGGTGGACGGTCCCGAAGTGCCCATTCTCGACGGCAGTGCCATCGAGTTTTGCCAGGGCATCGAAAAGGTGGGTCTCGAGCAGCAGGACCGGGAGAAAGACTACTACATCGTCCGCCGCAAGGTGGAGGTGAGCGACCCCGAAACGGGAGCCTCGCTGGTCATCCTCCCCTACGACAGCTTCAGCATCACCTGTCTGATCGGCTTTAAATCGCCCATCCTCTACAACCAGTATGCCCGCCTGACCCGCATGGAGGATTTCGGCCGGGAAATCGCCCCCTGCCGCACCTTCGTCTTTGTCCGCGAGATTGAATTGCTGCTCAAGCACAACCTCATCAAGGGCGGCGATCTGGACAATGCACTGGTCATCTACGACCAGGCCATCGCCCAGGAAGAGCTCGACCGCCTGGCCGACATCATGAAGGTGCCTCACAAGCCGGCCGACAAGTTGGGCTACATCAACAACCGGCCGCTGCTCTTCGACAACGAGCCCGCCCGCCACAAGCTGCTCGACCTGACGGGCGATATCTCCCTGATAGGCCAGCCTCTGATGGGTCATATCATCGCCATGCGCCCCGGCCATAAGATCAACAACCAACTCTGCCGCGTCATCCGTCAGGAAATCCTAAGCCAACAATAGGCCCAGGCCGTCGATTTTAGAAAACAAAAACCACTGGATAATGAACAACAACGCTTTCATCCATCCCGAAGCCAAACTGGGGGCCGGCGTCATCGTCGATCCCTTTGCCTATATCGACAGGAACGTCGTCATCGGCGACGGCTGCCACATCCACGCCCATGCCTGCGTTTTGTCGGGTGTGCGCATGGGTAAGAACAACAACGTGTTCCACCATGCCGTCATCGGCGGCATTCCCCAGGACCTCAAGTTCCATGGCGAGGACACCACCGTCGAGATAGGTGACAACAACAACTTCCGGGAGTTCTGTACCGTCCATCGCGGCACGGCCTCCAAAGGCAAGACCGTCATCGGCAACAATTGCCTCATCATGGCCTATTGCCACGTGGCCCACGACTGCCTGCTGCACGACCACATCATCATGTCCAACGCCGTACAGCTGGCCGGCGAAGTGGTTGTTGACGACTGGGCCATCATCGGCGGCGGCGCGCTGGTACACCAGTTCAGCCGCATCGGCTCACACTGCATGATCCAGGGTGGTTCCCGCATCAGCAAGGATATTCCGCCCTACACCATCGTCGGACGCGAACCGGCCGCCTATTGCGGATTGAACACCGTCGGACTGCGCCGTCGCAATTTCAGCAACGAGCAGATCCACAACATCCAGGATGTCTATCGCTACATCTACACCATCGGCCTGAACACGACCGATGCCATCGAGCATATCAAAGCCGAGCTGCCAGACACGCCCGAGCGCAACCTGATCATCGATTTCATCACCAACTCTCCTCGCGGCATCGTCAGAGGAGGCGTGCAATAATTCATTTCTGCCATGGTTTACAAATTCCGGATTTTTTCAGACGAGGCCGATCTTTTCGAAAGGGAGATCACCATCGACGCCGGGGCTCTGTTCCTCGACCTGCACCATGCCATCCTCGACAGCGTGGGCTACGACAAGAGCGAGATGTCGTCGTTCTTCATTTGCGACGAAGACTGGGAAAAGGAAATTGAAATCACCCTGGTCGAAATGGACACCAATCCCGAAGTGGATTCCTGGGTGATGGACAAGACCCGTATCGACGAGCTCGTCGAAGACGAAGGCCAGCACCTCATCTTCATGTTCGACTACCTGACCGAGCGGGGCTTCTACATGGAGCTGGAAGAGACCATGCCCGGCAAGCATCAGGACAAGGCACAGTGTGTCAGATCCGTCGGCCAGGCACCCAAGCAGCACATCGATTTCGACGAATTCGAGAAAAAAGCGGAAGCCGTCGCCAAGAAAGCTTCCTCCGAACTCGATCTGGACAACGATTTCTACGGAGACAGTGAATTCGACCAGGACGAGCTCGACAACGAAGGATTCAACGAAGGCTTCGGCGACGGATTCGGCGAAAGCAGCGTTTCCCTGGACGATTTTTGATTTTCGGTGGGGCGTTCACGACAGCCATGTCATGAAGACCTTGATCGTATTGACCGGTCCTACCGGTGTAGGCAAGACCCAGCTCAGTTTGCAATTGGCCCGCAAGCTGGGCTCTCCTGTTTTATCCTGCGACTCGCGCCAGATGTACCGCGAGATGCGCATCGGCACAGCCGCCCCCACCGAGGAGCAGATCCGTCAGGTGCCTCACTATTTTGTCGGTCAGCTCTCCATCCACGACTACTACAGTGCCGCCCGTTACGAAAGCGATGTGCTCGCATTGACGGCCAAGCTGTTTCAAGACCACGACCGCCTGCTCCTGTGCGGCGGTTCCATGCTCTATATCGACGCCGTCTGCCAGGGTATCGACGACATGCCCGATGTGGATGCACAGCTGCGGAGCGAACTGCTGCAGCGCTATGAGCAGAACGGGCTGGACGACATCCTCGCCCAGCTGCGGTTGCTCGATCCCGTCTATTACCGCGAAGTGGACCGCAAGAATCCCAAGCGGGTGCTCCATGGCCTGGAAATCTGCCTGATGACCGGCCGGCCTTACTCCGATTTCCGGCTCAAAACGCCCAAGGTTCGCGATTTCAACATTGTGAAATACTGCCTCAATCGCGAGCGCGAAGACCTCTACCGGCGCATCGACCGGCGCGTGGAGCAGATGATGGCCGACGGGCTGGAAGAGGAAGCCCGCAGCCTGCTGCCCTGGCGGCATCAGAACGCGCTCAACACCGTGGGCTACCGCGAGATGTTCGACTATTTCGACGGCAAGACTTCCCTGGACGAAGCCGTCCGACGCATCCAGTTCAACACCCACAAGTACGCCCGCAAACAGCTCTCGTGGTTCCGCCGCGACCCCGCCTACCACTGGCTCAACCCCGACACCGCCTTGGACATCGTATAGAAATACGATTTTTATTTTGTTATTCAGTCGTTTGGGAGTAACTTTGTGTCCGCTTTGCGCGCACGCGCGTGCAAGACTTGCCGAAAGAGTGTATTATTTCTATTTATTTTATTGATATTATGGCAGATAACAAAGAAAAACTTTTCTCGGAATTTCCGCCCATTTCGACCGAGGCCTGGAAAGACAAGATTGTCCAGGATCTGAAAGGCGCCGACTTCGAGAAAAAACTTGTGTGGAGAACTGACGAAGGCTTCAAGGTACAGCCCTTCTATCGTCAAGAAGACCTCGAAGGTCTGCAGACCACAGACTCCGCTCCCGGCAAATATCCATTTGTCCGCGGCACCAAAACCAACAACGAGTGGCAAGTTCGCCAGAACCTTTGCGCCAAAGACGCCAAGGCCGCCAATGCCAAGGCCCTCGACATCCTGATGAAGGGCGTCGATTCCCTGGGTTTCAAGCTCGACAAGCAGCAGCTGTCGGCCGAGTACATCGCCACGCTGCTCAAGGACATCCGAGCCGACATCATCAGCCTCAACTTCAGCATCTGCGCCAGCAAGACCGAGGAACTGATTGCCCTGCTCGAGGCTTACTACCGCCAGCAAGGCTATGACCTGAAAGCCGTCAAGGGCAGCATCAACGTGGATCCCATCAACAAGATGCTGACCAAGGGCAAGAACCTTTCCAGGGAGATGGTTACGGAAAAGATTGTCGCCGCTGTCAAGGCCGCCGCAGTCCTGCCCAAATATCGCGTGATCGGAGTCAACTCCGTATCGCTCAACAATGCCGGTGCCTACTGCGCTCAGGAACTGGGTTATGCCCTGGCTTGGGGCAACCAGTACATGGAGATGCTCACCGAGGCCGGCATCGACGCCGCTACCGCCGGCAAGGCCATCAAGTTCACGATGGGTATCGGCGGCAACTACTTCATGGAAATCGCCAAGTTCCGTGCCGCCCGCATGCTCTGGGCCATGATCGTCCGCCAGTACGAGCCCGTCTGCAACTGCGGTGACGACTGCCAGTGCGAGAAGGTCGATGGCAAATATTGCCCCTGCGCCATGAAGATGAAAGTCTGCGCCGAGACCTCCCGCTTCAACATGACCGTTTTCGATGCCTATGTCAACCTGCTCCGCAGCCAGACGGAGAGTATGTCGGCCGCCATCGCCGGTGTGGACGAAATCGTCGTCACTCCCTTCGATGTCACCTACAAGCAGGCCGACGACTTCTCGGAGCGCATCGCCCGCAACCAGCAACTGTTGCTCAAGGAAGAAGCCCATTTCAACAAGGTGGTCGATCCGGCCGCCGGTTCCTACTATCTGGAAAACCTCACCGCCAACATCGCCGAGCAGGCCTGGAAACTGTTCCTGGACATTCAGGACAAGGGCGGCATGTTCGAGATGGTCAAGGCCGGTCAGGTCCAGGCCGCCATGGAAGAAAACCTGAAAGCCCGCCTGGGCAATGTAGCCAAGCGCAAGGAAACCCTGCTGGGCACCAACCAGTTCCCCAACTTCAACGAAAAGACCGAAGGCAAGATCGTCAAGGACGGCAAATGCTGCTGCAGCTGCCAAAAGGAAGAAGGCGAACGCCTGCCCGTCCTGCCTGCTGTCCGCGCCGCCGAGCAGTTTGAAGAGTTGCGTCTGGCCACCGAGGCCGCCGCTCACCAGCCGGTAGCCTTCATGCTCACCATCGGCAACCTGGCCATGCGTCTGGCCCGTTCGCAGTTCTCCTGCAACTTCTTCGCCTGCGCCGGCTACAAAGTCATCGACAACAACGGCTTCAAGACCGTGGCCGATGGTATCGAGGCCGCCCGCAAGGCCGGTGCCGACATCATCGTCCTGTGCTCGAGCGACGATGAATATGCCGAGTTCGCTCCCCAGGCCTGGGACATCCTCAAGGACGCCAAGGAAGTCTTTGTCGTGGCCGGTGCGCCCGCCTGCATGGAAGACCTCCAGAAGCTGGGTATCGACAACTACATCCACGTGCGCGTGAACGTCCTTGAGACCCTTCAGAAATTCAATGCCCAACTCCTTAAATAACTCGCAGCAATGAAACCGAATTTCAAAGAAATAGATATTAAGAAAGTTGCTGCCGGCAAGGTTGAAGGCAACAACGAAGCCAACTGGCTCACCCCGGAGCAGATCCCCGTCAAGCCGGTTTACACCAAAGAAGACCTCCAGGGTATGGAGCACCTGAACTATGCTTCGGGGATTCCTCCTTTCCTGCGTGGTCCGTACAGTGC
This sequence comes from Bacteroidales bacterium, assembly GCA_017958305.1. Taxonomy (GTDB): domain Bacteria; phylum Bacteroidota; class Bacteroidia; order Bacteroidales; family UBA1402; genus UBA1757. The sequence goes on from JAGDCW010000094.1 coordinate 11,531, forward strand.
CATGTACCCCCTGCGTCCCTGGACCATCCGTCAGTATGCCGGTTTCTCCACCGCAGAAGAATCCAACGCTTTCTATCGCCGCAACCTGGCTTCCGGCCAGAAGGGTCTGTCGGTCGCTTTCGACCTGGCCACCCACCGCGGCTACGACGCCGATCATCCCCGTGTCGTGGGTGACGTCGGCAAGGCCGGTGTGTCCATCTGCTCGGTCGAAGACATGAAAGTCCTGTTCGACGGAATTCCCTTGAACAAGATGTCCGTCTCGATGACCATGAACGGTGCCGTGCTGCCCATCCTGGCCTTCTACATCAACGCCGGACTGGAACAAGGCGCCAAGCTCGAAGAGATGGCCGGTACCATCCAGAACGACATCCTGAAGGAATTCATGGTGCGCAACACCTATATCTATCCCCCGAAGTTCTCGATGAAGATCATCGCCGACATCTTCGAATACACCTCGAAGAACATGCCGAAGTTCAACTCCATCTCCATTTCGGGTTATCACATGCAGGAAGCCGGTGCCACCGACGACATCGAACTGGCCTACACCCTGGCCGACGGTCTGGAATACCTCCGCGCCGGTGTCAATGCAGGCATGAGCGTTGATGATTTCGCACCGCGTCTGTCGTTCTTCTGGGCCATCGGCATGAACCATTTCATGGAGATTGCCAAGATGCGCGCCGGCCGTATGCTCTGGGCCAAGATTGTCAAGAGCTTCGGCGCCCAGAACCCCAAGTCGCTGGCCCTGCGTACCCACTCGCAGACCTCCGGCTGGTCGCTCACCGAGCAGGACCCGTTCAACAACGTAGGCCGCACCTGTATCGAGGCCATGGGCGCTGCGCTGGGACACACCCAGTCGCTCCACACC
>JAGDCW010000095.1 GCA_017958305.1 Bacteroidales bacterium
GGGCAGCCTGGTTTGCCAAAAGCCCCTCCTGACCCTGAACGCCGGTGACTATGCCAAGTGGAATGCCAACGCTTCCGTTGCCGCCAGCAACACCGAGGAGGTGAGCGCCGACAACGGTCTGCGACCGCACCCGATCTTCAAGGACATCACCCTGGGTGACGCCGAGGACGGCTTCGCCCTGCCCAAGATCCTGTCGGGCGCCGAAGATTCCATCCTGCAGGCCATCGCCGTGCCCGAAAGCGCAACGAGCTATGTACTGGGTGGCGCCGAAGGCAAGGTCTGCTTCTTCGAAGATTTCACCACTCCTAAATATAAAGTGGTCTATCTGGGTATCAAGCCCGCCCAGGCCAAGTTCGTCAACAGCACGGCCAACAAGCTGATCGCCCAGACGCTGAAATACTTGTCCACCGGTGGTGCCTTCGCCGCCCCGACCTTCGAAATCGACAAGGACGGCAACGCCATCGTCGAGAACGTCACCGAACTGAGGGCCGCTTTGGTCTATGACTTCTCGCCGCTCAACCTGAGCCAGTCCACCATCCTGCTCAAGGAAGGTGAATATGTCATCGACGGCGCCGAATTCGGCAGCGGAACCTTCGTACTGCAGCCCTACCAGAATGGCAACGTCCTGCTGCGCGGCAACATGACGCCGACCCAGAAGGTCGACGTCAAGTCGATCACCTTCAAGAACATGACCCTGGAATCCAGCGCCAGCCAGCCTTTCCTCGGCCTGAACGTCGAAAAGAGCAACCTGTCGCTCTATGTGGACAATTGCACCATCACCGCTCCGGCACCCCTGCTGGCTGCCGACGCCGACAGTGTCAAGATGACGACCGTATCGGTCAAGAACTCCCGCCTGAACAACATCTCCAGCCTGGTTTACCTGGCCGACAAGCCCGTGGCTGCCGCCAAGGTTACCATGAGTGAGAACGTTGTCGATGGCATGACGGGCGACTTCATCAAGTGGGGTCCGGTCTATCCCGACGGTGAAAAGGCCATCGTCATCGAAATGTCGCACAACACCGTTATTGCCGCCAACCCGATTGCCAACATGATCAACATGGCCGGTGTCGTGGCTTACGACTCGGTACGCGTTGTCTTGAGCGACAACTTGTTCTACAACGCCCTGAAGGAAAAAGGCTTCACGATCGCTTCCGACTCGCTGATCCGCTTCAAGACCGAGAACAACCTGTTCTACAACAGCGCTTTCGAGCCCCTGTTGAAGGCCGATTCCCTGAGAGTTTCCAACGAGGATCTCACCATGGAAGGCCTGGGTCTGACCTCCATCTTCGAAAGCGACGATGTCAAGACCATCAGCAAGATGTCTCCGCTCTTCACGGCCGGTACCAGCCGCTCCTATGTCGGCGCCCTGGCCTCCTATTCCGACCGTACCGAACCGATGGTCATCAAGGTACATAACACCCAGGAATTCACCGATGCCATGAACATCGCCATCGGCGGTGACGTCATCGAGTTCTGCGATCAGGTGCCTGCCAACGATACCGATACGCTCAAGTATGGTGAATATGGTGTCTATTACCTGGGCACCACTGGCTTCCCCTATCCCACCACGGGTGGTGACCTCACCCTGCGTGCCGGCGAAGGCCAGCATCCCATCCTGTTCGGCCGCCTGGCTCCCAACAACGCAGCCAAGCTGGATGCCCTGCGCATCGTCGGTCTGAAGTTCGCCGACCAGGAGGACTATCCCAACTACGACAAGGATGCCGCCGGTCCGTTCTACTTCTCGACGGCCGCCAAGATCGGTGTCTTCCATGTGACCCAGTGTACCTTCGAGAACCTGCAGAACCAGCAGGTAATGCGTGCCAACAACTGCGCCGGCATGAATCTCGGCGAGGTCCGCTTCGACTACAACGTCTTCGAGAACCACGGTGGTACGATGGCCGACGGTAACGTGGGTGCCGCCCACTTCTTCCAGTTCGCCAACGGTGCCGACTACACGCTCGACCACTTCACCTTCGTCGAGAACATCGTCTCCAACTTCCACGGCAGCCAGCTGTTCAACATCAGCCGCTCCGGTTCGAAGGGCGACTCGGCCATCGTGATCAACATCTCCAACAACCTGTTCTACAAGTTGGGCGGCAACGCCAAGGATCAGAACCGTAACTTCTTGGAGTTCAACAAGGCTCCGCAGGGTTGCACGGTCGATATCCTGGTGGCCAACAACCTGTTCTACAAGCGTTGGAGCGATGTCAACAAGCCCATCTGCCAGGTAGCCCTCTACGATACCGAAGGCGTGGTCTCCTCCAACATCGTCATCACGAACAACTACTTCGAAGGCGAATACTATCCCGCCGACGGTGAGACCTACGGTGCCAACCCTGTCTCCAACTCGACGGCCGAAGACGCTGTCCTCTACAACCTGGCCCAGACGGGTGGTGAAGTGGAGGTAACCCGCGGCGAACCGCTCACTTGGGAAGTCCTGGGTGTCGACGAAGTCTTCACCGACGAAGCTGCCCTGACCATCAGCCAGAGCTCGCCCTTGTACACCGCCGGTCTGAACGGAGCCTGCATCGGCCCGAAGATCTGCTACGGTATCAAGGAAGCCCTCAACAGCGCCGAAATGGCCAACGAAGGTCTGCAGGCCTTCAGCCGCGACGGCAGGGTCTATGTCAATGCCGCCCGCAGCACCGAACTGCGCATCTACAGCCTCACCGGCAAGATGGTTCGCAGCCAGATGCTCACGGAAGGTGTCAACGAGGTTGACGGCCTGGCCGCCGGCCTGTACATTGTCCGCGTCAACAACGCCGCTGTCAAGGTCTTGGTCAGATAAGACGACGATAGCGCCATCATAGGACGTGCCCGGGCTGCGACCAGCAGTCCGGGCATGTTTTTTTCGGATAAATTTGCGTTTGCCCCGTCCTTGTACTATTTTTGTCTTTCGACTCGTAAACAAAGAGCTAGCTATATGATTATCGAGACTAGGGCCTTTGCCCGCGCCGGTCTGCTGGGCAATCCCTCGGACGGTTTCTTCGGCAAGACGATATCCATCATCGTGCGCAATTTCGGTGCGACGGTGATGCTGTATGAATCGCCCGAACTGCGTATCGAAGAAGACGAGACGACCGTTTTCCGCAATATCCGCCATTTCACCGACACCATCGCCCGCACGGGCTATTACGGCGGCATCCGTCTGGTCAAGGCCGCCATCAAGAAATTCAGCGAATACTGCGACGAATCGGGCATCATGCTGCCTGCCAGGAACTTCACCATCCGCTTCAGCACCACCATCCCCCGCCAGGTGGGCCTTTCCGGCTCAAGTGCCATCATCACGGCCACTTTCAAGGCCCTGATGCAGTTCTACGAAGTGGAGATCCCGCTCGAGATGCTGCCCACCTGGGTGTTGAAGGCCGAATCCGAGGAACTGGCCATCACGGCCGGGCTGCAAGACCGCGTCATCCAGGCCTACGAGGGCTGCGTCTATATGGATTTCGACAAGGACTACATGCAGGCCAACGGCCGGGGCCGCTACGAGCGGATCGACCCAACCCTGCTGCCCAAGTTCTACATCGCCTACAAGACCACGCTGAGCAAGGTGTCGGGGGCTGTCCACAACCCCGTCCGCGCCCTGTTCGACGCCGGCGACCCGCTGGTGTGCGAGACCATGGCCCAGATCGCCGAAGTGGCCGAACAAGGTCGCCAAGCCATCCTCGAAAAGGATTATGTGCGCCTGAACCAGCTCATCGACCGAAACTTCGACCTCCGCTGCAAGATCTACAAGATCGCCCCCGAAAACATGAACCTCATCAAGACGGCCCGCGACTGCGGTTTGTCGGCCAAGTTCGCCGGTTCGGGCGGCACCATCATCGGCATGTATCCCGACGAGGAATCCCTGCACCGCCTGGTGGTCAGGATGAAGCCCCTCAATGTCAGAGTCATCAAGCCATATATTTCATAAGAACATCGCTATGATCAAGAAAGCTGTTATCCCGGCGGCCGGATTAGGTACGCGCTTTTTGCCTGCCACCAAGGCACAACCCAAGGAAATGCTGCCCATCATCGACATCCCCACCATCCAGTATGTCGTGCAGGAATGTGTCGATTCGGGCATCGAGGATATTCTCATCATCACCGGTAAGGGCAAACGTTCGATCGAAGACCATTTCGACCGCAACCTGGAGCTCGAGGAGCGTATCCTGGAGCGGGAGGACGAACTCTGGTACAACGAGCTGCGCCACATCGACAGTATGGCCAACATCCATTTCATCCGCCAGAAGGAGCAGAACGGCCTGGGCGATGCCATCTACTATGCCCGCTATCACTGCGGCAACGAGCCTTTCGCCGTCCTGTTGGGCGACAGCGTCAACGACTCGGTCATCCCCATCACCCAGCAGATGATCGATGCCTACGAGCAGTACCGCCATTCCATCATCGCCGTGCAGCAGGTGCCCGACGAGAAGGTGAACCGCTACGGCATCGTGGGCGGCAAGTTCCTCTCCGAACGCATCATGCAGGTGGAGGAAATGGTCGAGAAGCCCCAGCCCGAACAGGCTCCCTCCAACTGGGCCGTGGCCGGTCGCTATATCCTCACGCCGGAGATATTCTCGGCCATCGAGCAGACCCCTCGCGGCAAGGGCAACGAGATCCAGATCACCGATTCGCTGCGCATCATGATGCAGACCGAAGGGGTGATCGCCATGAAGATCGAAGGCCGCCGCTACGACATCGGCAACAAACTCGACTATTTGAAGACCACGGTCGATTTCGCCCTCAAGCGCAAGGAATTTGCCGAGCCTTTTGTGGAATTCATGCGCCAGCGCGTGCAGCAGTGGGACAAGCAAAAGAAATAAGATGAAAAGGACACTCGTTTTAACGTTGGTATTTTCCTTGCTGGCATCCATGCTGCAAGGCCAGTATGTCTCCAAGGTATGGCAGGCCGACCAGGGCCGCACGTACCAGAACCCCGTCATCTATGCCGACTATTCCGACCCGGATGTCTGCGTCGGCCGGGACGGTTTCTATATGACCGCTTCGAGCTTCAACTGCGTGCCTGGGCTGCCCATCCTGTATTCGACCGACCTGGTCAACTGGACCATCGTGGGCCATGCCCTGCAGATGCTCACGCCCGAGGAACACTTCAACCTGCCCCAGCACGGCAACGGTGTGTGGGCGCCCGCCATCCGCTACCACAACAACGAATACTACATCTATTGGGGCGATCCCGATTTCGGTATCTACATGGTCAAGACCGACAATCCCCGCGGCCCCTGGCAGGAACCCGTGCTGGTCAAGCCCGGCAAGGGACTGATCGATGCCTGTCCCCTGTGGGACGAGGACGGCCGTGCCTGGCTGTCGTTCGCTTTCGCCGGCAGCCGCCGCGGCTTGAAGTCGGTGCTGCTCATGACCGAAATGACCCCCGACGGCACCCGGGCCATCGGCCAGGCCCGCATCATCTATGACGGCCACAAGGACAACCCGACCATCGAGGGCACCAAACTCTACAAATACGAGGGACGCTATTATATCTTCTCCCCCGCCGGCGGCGTTTCCACCGGATGGCAGGAAGTCTTGCGTGCCCGGCATCCCTTCGGTCCCTGGGAAGCCAAGACCGTGATGGCCCAGGGCCAAACCGACATCAACGGCCCGCATCAGGGCGGCTGGGTCAGGACCGCCCAGGGTGAAGACTGGTTTGTCCATTTCCAGGATGTCGGCGTCGTGGGCCGTATCGTCCATCTCAACCCCATGGTCTGGGGCCAGGACGGCTGGCCGGTGATCGGGGTCGATAGCGACAAGGACGGCGTGGGCGAGCCGGTGCGCCAATACCGCAAGCCCGCCGGTCTCCAATCCGCTGTCTGCACCCCGCAGGAAAGCGACGAATTCGACCAGGGAGAGTTGGGACTGCAATGGCAATGGCAGGCCAACCCCCAGCCCGAATGGTACTTCCTGGATCCGACCCGTGGCGGACGCATCCGCCTCTTTGCCGCCGACCTGAAAGGCCCGCGGCAGAGCCTTTGGGATGCCGCCAACCTGCTTTTGCAGAAGTTCCCCGCAGCCGATTTCCAGGCAACCGCCCGGGTGGTGTTCGAACCCAAGAAACAGACCCTCGGTGAGCGGGGCGGTCTGGTGGTGATGGGTATGGACTATGCCGCCCTGAGCCTGGAGATGACCGCCGAAGGCCTGCAGCTCACCCAGCGTATTTGCCAGAAGGCCGACCGCGGCGGCAGGGAGGAAGTGGCCATGCGGCGCCCGCTGCCGCAGCACAGCGTCTATCTTCGCGTCTCGGTCAGGAACGGCCGGGAATGCCGCTTTGCCTACAGTCTCGACGGCCGTCGTTACACCGACTTCGGCACGCCTTTCCAGGCCCGCGAGGGCAAATGGATCGGCGCCAAGGTGGGCGTCTATTGCACGCGCGAGACCTCTTCCAACGACAGCGGCTGGCTGGATGTCGAAAGTTTCACCATAACGAAATAGAGGTTTGAAGCATTTTCACCTGATCCTGCTCTTCGGCCTTTTGTCCCTGTCCTCGCTGTCGGCCCGCAACTTCACGGTGAGCGGCTATCTGCGCGATGCCGCCACGGGCGAGACCCTCATCAGCGCCACGGTCTATGACCGGCACTCGGGCAAGGGGGTGACGAGCAATCTCTACGGTTTCTATTCCCTGACGCTGCCCTCCGATTCCGTCAATCTGGAGTTCAGCTACCTGGGCTACCTGCCCGCCCGGGAATCGTTCTTTTTGGACGGCGACCGGACACTCAACATATCCTTGGTGGCCAACACCCTGCTCGAGGAAGTGGTGGTCGAGGCCCCCGAAAACCGTGAAATCGGCGTGCGCGGCACCCAGATGAGCACGGTGGCCGTGCCGGTGGGGCAGATCAAGCAGCTGCCGGCCCTCTTCGGCGAGGTGGACGTGCTGAAGGCCCTCCAACTGCTGCCCGGTGTGCAAGGCGGTATCGAAGGCTCCTCGGGCATGTATGTCCGCGGCGGCGGTCCCGACGAGAACCTGGTGCTGCTCGACGGGGTGCCCGTCTATAATGTGAACCACGCCGGCGGTTTCTTCTCGGTGTTCAACGCCGACGCCATCAAGAACGTGACCCTCTACAAAGGCAGCTTCCCGGCCCGTTTCGGCGGCCGGCTGTCGTCGGTGGTCGATGTCCGCATGAACGACGGCAACGACAAGGAGATACACGGCAATTTCAGCCTCGGGCTCATTTCCTCGAAAATCAATGTGGAAGGGCCGCTCATCAAGGAGAAGACCACCTTCAACGTCTCGTTGCGACGCACCTATTCCGACTTGCTGGCCAAGCCCGCCCTGGCCTACATGGCCAAGACCGACCCCGACATACGCCGTTTCTCGGCCGGCTATTATTTCTACGACCTCAACCTCAAGCTGGCCCATCGCTTCTCCGACCGCGACCGGCTCTACCTGAGCCTCTATTCGGGCGACGATGCCATCTATGCCAATGTCAAGACCTCCGACTACACCAACTCGGAGGATGTCCACTATCTTTCGCACCTCAACCTGGACTGGAAGTGGGGCAACCTGGTCACCGCCCTGCGCTGGAACCATGTGATCAATCCCAAGCTCTTCCTCAATACCACGGCCTCCTACACCCGCTACCGTTTCAGCATGGGTATCGGGATTGACGAAAGCTACACTTCGCCCACGGAGCAGACCGGGGAGGAGGCCGGCCTCACTTTCCGCAGCGCCATCGAGGACTACACCCTCAAGACCGACCTGGACTGGCAGCCCGACACCCGCCACGAGATCAAGGGCGGGGCCAACATCACCTGGCACACCTTCAAGCCCGGCGTCTCGGCCATCTCGGCCAAGGAACGCACCAACGACGATGTCATGCGTATCGACACCACCTACGGCGACAAGGAGATGGCCTCGCTCGAGACCATGATCTATGTGGAAGACAACATCGAACTGACCGAATTTGTCAAGTTGAACCTGGGCCTGCACTATTCCGACTACTTCGTCTCCCGGAGCTTCTATCATTCCCTGCAGCCCCGGGCCGGCCTGCGCCTGCTGCTCAACGACGCCTGGTCGTTCAAACTGGGCTATGCCCGCATGAACCAGTACATCCATCTGCTGTCCAACAGCAGCATCAGCCTGCCTACCGACCTGTGGGTGCCCGTGACCAGGCAGATCCAGCCCATGCACTCGCAGCAGTATTCCGCCGGAGTGTTCTACCAGTGGCGCAGCAAGGTCGATTTTTCCGTGGAGGGCTACTACAAGACCATGGACAACCTCATCGAGTACAAGGACGGCGCCAGTTTCATGGGCACGTCCACCGGCTGGGAAGAGAAGGTCTGCATGGGCCGCGGCTGGGCCTACGGAGTGGAATTCCTGGCCCAGAAATCCTTCGGCCGCACCACCGGCTGGCTGGCCTATACCTGGGCCAAGTCGGAACGCCTCTTCGACCGGCCCGGTCAGGAACTGAACTGGGGCAGGGTGTTCCCGGCCAAGTACGACCGCCGGCACGACATCAGCCTGACAGCCTCGCACAAGCTGAGCGACCGCATCGATGTGTCGGCCACCTGGGTCTATGCCACGGGCAACTGCGCCACACTGGGCACCCAGCAGTACCTGGTCGAGGACCAGACGACGACCTATATCGAAAACCGCAACAACTACCGTTTCGAAGACTACCACCGCCTGGATGTGGGCATCAATTTCAACAAGAAGAAGAAATACGGCACCCGCACCTGGAACCTGAGCGTTTACAACGCCTACAACCAGAAGAACCCCTTCTTCGTCTATACGGAGTCCAGCTACAATCCCGGCACCGACACGGTGCGCAAGACCCTCAAGCAGGTGTCGGTCTTCACCCTCATTCCCTCTTTGAGCTATTCCTATAAATTCTGAACATGAACGCGTTGAAAAAATATGGTCCCCTGTTGCTCCTTGTCCTGCTGCTGTCTTGCGAGAAGGAGATCAAGTTCCGCCAGGCGGTCTCCTCGCCGATGCTGGTCATGGAGTCGGTCGTCGTGCCCGATTCCGCCATGCAGGTGCGCCTGAGCCGCAGCCGCTTCTTTTTGGAGAGCACCAACCGCTTCAGCTTTGTGCCCGACGCCGATTTGCAGCTCTTTGTGAACGGAGTGCCCACCGAGCAGCTCAGCTACGACGACGAAGGCTGGTACCGGGCCGCCTATGTGCCCCGCTCGGGCGACCGCCTGCGGCTCGAGGCTGTGGCTCCCTCGCTGCCCGCCGTCCATGCCGAGGAAACAGTGGTGACGGGTGTGGCCGATTTCCAGCCGGGCGACAGCACCTCGTCCTACACAACCTCGCAGGTGGCCGACTATGAAGTCTACATCAACGATTCGCTGGCCTACGTCTATGTGAGCCGCACCGACGGCTTCGACTATCTGATCGTCCCCGCCAGCCGACTGCCCGAAGTGGTCACCGGCGTGGTCTGCCACGACTACCGCTACCGCGTCGAGTTTGTCTTCACCGACCAGGCCGACCGTGCCGATTATTACGAATTGTCGCTGCAGCCCGATTTCAATGCCGGTACGCTGGATCACCCCGATTTTTTCACCGACGGCAACTTTTTCTACGGCAGTGCCACCTTCTCGATGGAATCCCGCAGCCTGAGGACTTCGAACTACTACCTCGACCTTGACGCCGACGACGAGACGGGCGACGGCTTCATGGCCCTGGCCGGCACGGCTGCGCGCCGTTTCTCCGACGAGTTTTTCAACGGGGAACAGGTCAGGATCAGCCTGGTGCTGCACTTGTACGACTACGACGCCATCGACGTGGAGGGCAAGGCGGTTCCGCTCTCCGAGGGAGTGCAGATGCGCCTGGGCGTGACCTTGAGCTGCTTGTCCGAAAACTACTATTTGTTCCGACAGTCGATGGATTCTGCCTCGGACGACGACCTCATCGGCGTCTTCTCCGAGCCTGTGCAGGTCTATAGCAACATCGACGGCGGGGTCGGCATCCTGGGCAGCTACTGCGACAAAAGTGCCGTGCGCCTGCTCACCACGCCCAATTTCAGCCTGCGCGTCTATGATCCCGACCGATTCATTTATTATTGAGTTTTGCAAGGGAGAAGAAAAAGCACTATCTTTGGGCTGGTAAAAACAATGACGCGGAAGTAGCTCAGTTGGCAGAGCATCAGCTTCCCAAGCTGAGGGTCGCGGGTTCGAATCCCGTTTTCCGCTCCAATCGAAAAAGCTCCCTTCCCATGAAAGCGCGGTTCCTGTTTCCGATTTCCTGTCTTTTGTTCGTGTTGGCGCTGGTTTGGGCGTTGGCCCATCGCCAAGCGGCCAAAAGTTTCCATTGGCTTGTCGAGGAAGAATGTCTGGCTCCCGTCCGCTACAGCGTGCCGGTGCCCGACGGTGTGTACCTGGTCAAGGCGACCCTGGGCGGACAGACGGCCGGGCTGACCACCTTGCGGGCCGAATCGCGCCGGCTCTTTTTCGAGCAGGTGCCCACGGCGGCCGGCGAAAGCCAAACCCTGTCGTTTTGCGTGCACAAGCGCGATTCCCGTTTGTCGGACAGCCTGTCGGTCAGGCTCAAGCCCCGCGAGAAAAACAAACTCAACTGGAACGGCAGCCTCGATTTGGAGATCTGCGGTCCGGCCCCCCGCCTGAAAAAACTGGAGATAGTCTCCCGGCCCGATGTGCCGGTGGTCTTCCTCTGCGGCAACTCCACGGTGGTCGATCAGGACAACGAGCCCTGGGCCAGCTGGGGGCAGGTGATCCCCGCCTGCTTCACCGACCAGGTCTGCATAGCCAACTTCGCCGAATCGGGCGAGGCGGCCAACACCTTCATTTCGGCCCGCCGCCTGCAGAAGATCGAGCAGATGATCAAGCCGGGCGACTATGTTTTCGTGGAATTCGGCCATAACGACCAGAAGCAGAAAGGCCCGGGGCGGGGTGCCTATACCTCGTTCTGGAACAGCATGAGGCAGTTTGTCGAGATGGCCCGCGCCCATGGCGCCACCCCCGTGCTGCTCACGCCCACGCAGCGCCGCAGTTTCGGTCCGGACGGCCGCATCGAGGACACCCATCTCGATTTTCCGCAGGCCACCCGCGACCTGGCCCGCGAAATGCAGGTGCCCCTCATCGACTTGCACGCCATGACCCGTACGCTCTACGAGGCCTTGGGAGTGGAGGCTTCCAAGCGTGCCTTTGTCCATTATCCGGCCGGCAGCTGGCCCGGACAGACCGCCGACCTGGCCGACAACACCCACTTCAACCCCTACGGCGCCACCCAGGTGGCCAAGTGCGTGGTGCAGGGCATCCGCCAGGCCGGTCTGCCTTTGGCGGCCTACCTGCGCGCGGACCTTCCCGCCTACGATCCGGCCCGTCCCGACGACCCCGACAGCTTTGTCTGGTCGCCCTCCGAGTTCATCGAAATAGAAAAGCCCGACGGCAATTGATACACGATACTTTGCAATGAAACACAGGCTCCTCATAGGATTCATGCTTGCCATGATCTGCCTGCCGGCCAGCGCCCAGTTCTATCATACGGGCGACGACCCCTCGAGTCTGCAATGGTCGCAGCTGCAGGCCGGCGAGTTTCGCTTGATCTACCCCCGTGGCCTGGATTCTTTGGCGCTGCGCTACGCCCGCCGTTTCCAGACGCAGGCCCCGCTGTCCCTGCAGGGACTGGGGGTGACGCGCGGCCGGGTGCCGGTGGTGCTGCACACCCGTACGGTGAGTGCCAACGGACTGGTCGGCTGGGCGCCTTCACGCATGGAGCTCTACACCATCCCCGAACCTACACCTTCGGCTTTTCCCTGGGACTTGGGCCTGGTGCTGCACGAATCGCGCCATGTGGCCCAGATGCGGCAAGCCGGCAGGGGCCCTTATAAAGTATTGTCGTGGTTGATCGGCGAGCAGGCCCCGGCCCTGAGCTCCGGCATCCTGAGCCTGTGGTCGCCCGGGCTGTTCGAAGGCGACGCCGTGGTGGCCGAAACCGAGCTGTCCTTTTCGGGCCGGGGCCGCCAGGCTTCTTTCCTGATGCCCTACAAGGCCCTCTTTGCCGACAATGTCCGCTACAGCTACGACAAATGGCATTTCGGCTCTTTCCGGCACGAGATCCCCGGCGAGTACCAGTTGGGCTATTTCAAGCAGACAGCCGGCCGCTACCTTAACCTGGCCGGGCTGGAAGATCCCTCACTGGCCACGGCGAAAGTGTTCGAGGGCATCGTCCACCATCCGCTGGCCTACCGGCGCAGCTGGCGCCGTGCCTACGGCCTGCCGCAGACCGGTCTTTGGAAGGCCGCCCAAAAGTTCTATGCCGATCGCTGGGCCGAAGAGGCCGAGGCCAAGGCCCCCTTCGACAGCGTGCAGCTGCTCGGCCGTCGCGAACGCGACTTTGTGGAGTATGCCTGCTTGTTCTTCCGCGGCGACACGCTCTATGCCAAATACAATTCCCAAAGCGAACCCGACTGGCTGGTCTATCTCAAGGATAACGGCCGGCCCAAGAAGGTGCGGCGGCTGGGCTTTGTCAATTCCCCCCTGTGTCCCACCGACGACAAGGTCTATTGGACCGAACAGGTGAGCGGCCTGCGCTGGGGCCACGAGAATTTCTCCGTCTTGCGCGAATACGATTTCACCACGGGCAAGACCCGCACGGTGTTGCCCCATCACCGGGTGTTCAACCCCTCTGCCAGCCCCGACGGGCGGTATCTGGCCCTGGGCAGCTATACCGAGGAAAACAAGCCCTTGATAGGCATCTTCGACTTGGAGGACGAAGTCTTCAAGGTGGTCTTCGACCTGCCCCGCCCGGGCGAGCCCAAGGAATTCAGCTGGGACGACAACGGCATTTTCGCCACCATCCTGACGACCGATGGGCTGGGCGTCTGGCGCCTCGACCTCGACCGCTATGTCTGGCAGCCTGTCATTGAGCCCCAGGCCCGCAACATCGACGGTCTCAACTACGACGACGGACAACTCTATTTTGTCAGCGACCTGGACGGCACCGACAACTACTATCGCTACGACCTGGCCACCCGGCAGCTGCGCCGGCTCACCAATGCCCGTTTCGGTTTTTACGAGGTATTCATCGAGAACGACAGCCTCTACATGGTCAGTTACAGCCGTCGGGGCTATGAGCCCGCGGTCATCCCCCTCAGCGCCCTGCACGAGGAGCCGGCTGATTTCGACCAGCCCGCTCCCTTCCTGATGGACGACATCCTCTCGGCCGAACATGCGCCCCGGGCCGCTGCCTGCGCCCTTGAGCCCCTTGCCGGGGATTCCTTCCAGATCAAGCCCTACCGCAAGTGGCAGCACCTGCTGCGTTTCCATTCCTGGGCGCCTCTCTACTACGACAAGGACGAACTCTCCGATTTCAACCCCGACCGCTATTACGACGCCGTGGCCCCCGGTTTGACCCTGCTCACCCAGAACGACCTGGGAACGGCCTACGGCCAGCTGGGCTATGCCTGGTATCCGGGCTATCATACCGCCCATGCCCGCTTCACCTACAGCGGCTGGTGGCCGGTTTTCTCGCTCAGGGCCGACTACAATGCCGGCGATGCGACCGGTCTGCTCTACGACGACGGCGAACTGCTGCGCTACCGGCCCGACCAGCGCCGCCTCGACCTGAGCGGTCTGGTCTATGTTCCCCTGACGTGGATCTCGGGCGGTTGGGAACGGGCCCTGATCCCGACGTTGCGCTACAGCTACAGCAACGGCAGCTGGCAGGCCAACCGCTACGACCAGCACCACGCTTTCCAGTACCTGCGCTATGGCCTGCAGGGCTATACGGTGGTCAACACCACCGAGCGCGACCTGTTCCCGCGCTGGGGACTGGGCTTCCGCCTGGAACACATGCGTGTGCCGGGCGATTACACCCATTTCTTCAGCCAGGTCAACTATGCCTCGGCCTATGCCTATTTCCCGGGACTGATGCGCAACCAGGCTTTCCGCCTGCGGGGAGCCTACCAGCAGCAGCGCGTCAATGTCGCACGCACGGTGCTGTATGCCGGCTCAATGATCGAGACTCGCGGGCAGACCTTCACCACGCAGCCGCGCATGATGACGCTCTCCCTCGACTATGCTTTCACTGTGAATCTCGATTTGTCGGTGCCCGGCTTGTTATATGCCAAACGGCTGGAGATGCAGCCCTTTGTCGAGTGGGCGGCGAGCTACAACCCCTACGTGTCCGGTTCGCGCCGGAGCGGCTACGCCCTGGGCCTGGAATCCCTGGTCAATTTCCATCCCCTGCGCATGACCCCGTCGCTGTCGGCCGGTTGCCGGACCACTTGGTCCAAGATGGACGGCTGGGGCTGTGAAATGCTCTTTTCGGTGCCCTATCTCTAATCCTGGATAAAGGGGTTCATCTGTTTTTCTTCGCCGATGCTGCTCACGGGCCCATGGCCCGGATAGACGACGGTCTCGTCGGGCAGGCACAGCAGTTTGTCGCGGATGCTGTCAATGAGGGTGGCGTAGTCTCCGCCCGGCAGGTCGGTCCGGCCGATGCTGCCGGCAAAAAGCGTGTCGCCGCAGAACAGCGCCTGCTCCCTTGCTGCGTAGAAGCACAGGCCGCCGGCCGAGTGCCCGGGAGTGAACAGCACTTCCAGGTCGATATCGCCCAGGGTGATGTGGTCGCCGTCTTTCAGGGTCTTTTCCAGCCGCAACTCCATGTCGGGCACCTGGAGCCCGAAAGCTGCCGCGATGCCGCTGATGTTGTGCAGCCACGACTCGTCCTGGCGATGGGCGTGGAAATCGCAGCGATACTGCCGCTGCAGGAACGGGATGCCCAGGATATGGTCGAAATGGAGATGGGTGCAGAGTATGCCTTCCAACTGCAGGCCGGCCGAGTCGATGGCTTGCTGCATCCGCCGGTGCTCCCCGGCCGTACTGTTGCCCAGATCGACGACCAAGGCGTGGCCCTGCCCGTCACTGAGCAGGTAGGTGTTCTCCTGAATGGGGTTGAATGTGAAAACCTGGATATCCATCACGCTTCATTTTTTGCTCGGACCAAGGTAGCGAAAATGGGCGGTATGGCCAAATCATTTTGCAATACAAACTTGTTTTTGTCGTTTTTCTTCATGAATTTTCGTCACGTTCAAGTAATATGAAGTTGCAGGAAATATTTTCAACCCTATCGATAATTTCTTGTTTCAAAAGTTATTGAACGGGCGCTTGTGCTTTGTTAATTTTGTGTGTTCTAATTATGAAGCAAAAGCAGAGTACATGCCCAAGAAGACAATTTTGCATGAGATCAACAAGGAAATAGGGGAGAAACTTCGCCTGGTCAGGCAACACCGGCAGCTCTCCCAGCAGAATGTCGCAGACGACATCGGCGTGTCCGCTTCTGCCTATTCCAAGATGGAAAACGGCAAGACCGAGTTTTCCGTCACCCGGCTCATCCAACTGGCCGACTATTACAAAATCCACCTGCCCGATTTGCTCGACAGTCGGGTGGCCGTACCGCGCGACCTGACCGAAATCGGCCGGATGGTCGATTACGACCGGCAGGCGGTCGAACTGAACGCCGCCCGCACCCTTTTGCGCGAAATCTTCAACCGGGAAAAGTAAAGCCCACCCGCCGGCATCCACCGTCAACATTCCCGCCAGTCCTACACCGGCAGGTAGACGAGTTTTTTGGTCTGGTAGTATTCCTCCTCAAACTCTTTCGACAAATCGATCTGCGAAGCCATCTGGCGGAAAGGCTGGATCTCGTGCTGCAGTTCCCCTCCTTTCAGGCAGATAAGCCCGTTGGGCAGGGCGTTCATCTGCCTTTTGGCGATGTTTTTGCGGCAGAGCTTGTAGAGGTCGGGCAGGGGCATGACCGCCCGGCTCACCACAAAGTCGAACAAACCTTTTTCCTCCTCGACCCGGGCATGGCGCAACGCCACGTTCTTGAGTTGCAGCTGTCCGGCAATGTCGGCCGCGGCTTTGATCTTTTTGCCGATGCTGTCGATGAGCAGGAACTCGCAGTCGGGAAACATCACCGCCAGGGGAATGCCCGGGAAACCGCCTCCGGTGCCCACGTCCATGATGCGGCTGCCCTCCTTGAAACGGATAAAGCGGGCGATGGCCAGGGAATGCAGGATGTGGTGCTCGTACAGGAAATCGATGTCCTTTCTCGAAATGAGGTTGATCTTGCTGTTCCAGTCGGCATAGAGCGGACCCATGTCCTCGAACTGACGCCGCTGCGTCTCGCTCAGAGAGGGGAAATATTTTTCGATGAGGCTGTTCATTCTAGTTGTGGCTTTGCGTATTTTTGCAGACGCGAAAGTAATGCAAAAAATGCAGATGGACTATATCGACTGGGGGAAAATCCGCTACGAGGAGGCCTGGCACCGCCAGCAGCAGCTTTTCGACGAGCGCCTGGCGCAGAAAAGGCTGCACGACGGCGACAATTCCTTGCCCGACTGCCTGGTGGCCTGCGAGCACTATCCCGTGCTCACCCTGGGCAAGAGCGGACAGCCCGCCAACCTGCTGGTGTCCCGCCAGCTGCTCGCCAGCCGTGGAGTGGAGTATTTCCCGGTTGACCGGGGCGGCGACATCACGTTCCACGGCCCGGGCCAGATAGTGATGTATCCCATCTTCGACCTGGCCCACTACGGGATCGGCCTGCGCGAATACATCTTCCGCATCGAAGAGGCGGTGATCCGCTTTTTGCAGGATTTCGGCCTTCAAGGCGAGCGCCTGGCAGGGGCCACCGGGGTCTGGCTGGAGCCTCACACGGCCCGGGCCCGCAAGATCTGCGCCATCGGGGTCAAATCGAGCCGCTATGTCACCATGCACGGGCTGGCCCTGAACATCAACACCGATCTCAGCTATTTCTCCATGATCAACCCCTGCGGATTCACCGACAAGGGCGTCACCTCCCTGCAACGGGAATTGGGCGCGGCACAGGACTTCGAGGCCTGCAAGCTGCGTCTGCGCGACAAATTCGTCGAATTGTTCTAAGCCCAGTCGATGGGAGTCTGGCCGTGGGCCTTCAGGTAGTCGTTGGCCCGGCTGAAGTGGTGGTTGCCGAAAAAGCCGCGGTAGGCCGACAAGGGCGACGGATGGGCCGATTGCAGCACCAAGTGCCTCGAGGGGTCGATAAACGCGCCCTTGCGCTGGGCATAGCTGCCCCAGAGGATGAAGACCAGGTGTTCGCGCTGTTCGGCCAGCAGGTGGATCACCGCGTCGGTAAACTGTTCCCAGCCCCGGTTCTGGTGCGAACCAGCCTGATGGGCCCTCACCGTGAGGGTGGCGTTGAGCAGCAGCACGCCTTGGCGGGCCCAGCGCTCCAGGTTGCCGTCGTCGAGGGTCTGGATGTGCAGGTCGTCGCGGATTTCCTTGAAAATGTTTTGCAAGGAAGGCGGATAAGCCACCCCGCTCTGCACCGAGAAACACAGTCCGTGGGCCTGCCCCGGCTCGTGGTAGGGATCCTGCCCCAGGATGACGACTTTCACCTTGTCAAAGTCGCACTGGTCGAAAGCATTGAAAATCAATTTTCCGGGAGGGTAAACCGTCTGGCTGGCATACTCCTTGCGCACAAAATCGGTGAGCCGGGCAAAATAGTCTTGGTCAAACTCCGGCTGCAGGTGCTGTTTCCAGGAAGGAGCAATGCGGACGTCCATCGCCTCAGATCAGATACATGCCGTTGCGGGCACAGGTCTGGCGCATGTCCTCGGGCCAGATGCTGGCCTGGATCTCGCCGATATGGCCTTTCTTGAGCAGGAGCATGCACAGGCGCGACTGGCCGATACCGCCGCCGATGCAAAGGGGCAGCTCGCCGGCCAGCAGCCGACGGTGGAAATAAAGCTCCTTGCGGTCTTCGCAATGGCTGAGGGCCAACTGGCGCAGCAAGGCCTCGCGATCCACGCGGATACCCATCGACGACAGCTCGAAAGCCTGTCCCAGCACTTTGTTCCATATCAAAATGTCGCCGTTCAGGCCGGGCAGTCCCTTGTCGCCCGGGGTGGTCCAGTCGTCGTAGTCGGGCGAGCGCATGTCGTGCTTCTGGCCGTCGCCCAGGTCGCAGCCGATGCCGATGATGAAGACGGCGCCGTATTTGCGGGTGATCTTGTCTTCCCTTTCCTTGGGGCTCAGGGCAGGGTAGCGCCGGCGCAGTTCTTCGGCATGGATGAAGAAGATGTCTTCGGGCAGGCTGGGCTTGATGGAATACTGTTCATAGACAATGTATTCGGTCTGGCGCAACACCCCGTAGATGCGGCGGACCACCGATTTCAGGAAGTCCACGTTGCGCTGCTCGGGGCGGATGACAGCTTCCCAGTCCCACTGATCGACATAGAGTGAATGCAAATTGTCGAGCTCCTCGTCGGGACGGATGGCGTTCATGTCGGTGTAGATGCCGTAGCCCGGCTGGATGTTGTAGTCGGCCAGCGTGAGGCGTTTCCACTTGGCCAGCGAATGGACGATTTCGGCCCGCTGTCCGTCCAGGTCCTTGATACCGAAGGAGACGGGCTGTTCCCAGCCCGACAGGTTATCGTTGATACCTTGTCCGCTGAGCACAAACAACGGCGCGGTAACCCGCCTCAGGCGAAGTTCCGAAGCCAGACTCTGCTGGAAGAAATCTTTGATTTGCTTGATGCCTTGTTCCGTCTGCTTAAGGCTTAACAAAGACCGGTAGTTTTTCGGTATCGACAATTTGCTCATAATCAAGCGATTTTTGTATCCCCGTGGGGAGTCGAAC
>JAGDCW010000096.1 GCA_017958305.1 Bacteroidales bacterium
TACAATCCGGCGATGACGGGTGTCGATTATGCCAAACTGGCGGCTCCCAAGACTTTCAAGATGGGTGTCAATCTTAAGTTCTAATGATTAAACGATATGATTATGAACAAGATAATGAGTAATGTAGTGAAGTCTCTCTGGGTCATAGCCCTGGCCGGCTGCCTGACAGCCTGCGGCGGTTTTTTCGACCCCAAGACGGACGAAGTCCTTTCGTCTGATGAATATATCTCTTCGCAGACGGAGGTCTATACGGGCTATATCGGCATCATCACCAAACTGCAGGCTGTGGCCGACAAGGCTATCTACCTGACAGATACCCGCGGTGAGTTGCTGGAACCCACCGAGAGTTCGTCGCCCGAACTGATTGCCCTGTACAACTACAACAGCGACCTGAGCGGCAATTCCTATGCCGACCCGGCCGGCTGGTATGAGGTGATCATCGCCTGCAACGACTATCTGGACAATATGCGTACCTTCCGTCGCGAGAAGCCGGAGTTGGTCAACGACGACCGTTTCGACGCGCTGGAGAGCTCGACGCTGCGTGTCAAGGTATGGGCCTACCTGACCATTGCCGAAATCTATGGCCAGGCTGTCTGGTTTGACGACCCCATGGTGCAGATCCAGGATCTGACCGATGCCTCGAAATTCCAGTTGATGACCATCGACCAGGTGGTGGACAAATGTATCGATCTGTTGGACAACGGCGATGCCTCGACCGACAACATCAACGGCAAGCTGGTCTTCTCGTGGTATGAATGGCTCGATCCGGAAACGGCCATGGCCGACAGTGAATACCGCTACTGGGACTACATGACGCCTCCCTACGAGGGTCTGATGGCCAAGTTGTGCCTGTGGAAGGGTGCCAGCCTGCAGGGCCAGGGCAGCTACAATACGGCCAAGACCTATTACCAGACTTGCGCCGATTTGATGCTCGATGCCCTGAACGAGGTGATATCCAATCAGGAACTGAACTATTACTGGCTGTTCACTGCCGCCACCCCGGGCAACTACAGCCGTATTTGGGACAACCCCGAACCTTACGCCCGCGAAGTGGTCTGTGCCGTCATCTACGACTATACCCGCAACCAGACCAACCGTCTGCTGTATCATTTCAGCAACGAGTATCCCAACAAGTATCTGTTGCGGCCTTGCGTGGATATGGTGCTGAACCGTTACGAAAACAACGACTTCAACCCGGGTTACACGACTTCGGAAGAGAAGCGTTCCGGCACGGTCTGCGGCAACCGCTACGGTGACAAGCCCTACCTGGCCAAGTATCGTCCCAACGGCAGTTCCCGTAGGGTGAACGCTTTCCAGGACGATGTGCATATCTATCTGTTCCGTGCTACGGAATACCATTATTTCCTGATCGAGGCTCTCAATGGCCTGGGTCGTTTCGAGGCTGCTTCCGCCTTGCTCAACGGCGGCATATCGACGGCTCATTTCGAGACCAATCCCGATGGCTCCATGATCAAGGACGACAATGGCTATGGCACACCGATTGCGGGTTTCGAGGGTTTCACCAACGACTGGACCAGCAATGCCTCCTGGGGCTCGCGCAAATATCCGCACGTGGGCCTGCGCGGCGCTTTCAGCCTGAAGGCCCGTGAATTCAAGACGGAGACCGGCGCTTCGTTGATGACCAACATGAAATATAACGACATGCAGGTGCTTGACGAAGCCATGCTGGAATTTGCCGGCGAGGGCAAGGTCTATCCCATGATGGTGCGTATGGCCCGTCGCTGGGGCAACGGCTCCTATGATGCTACGATAGTTTCCTCGCGTGTGGCGCCCAAGTATGGAGACAAGGCCGAGGCGATGAAACCCAAGATCGAGGCCGCCATCTTCGTGCCTTGGGACTTGAAACTGGAATAAAGGAATTGAGATGAAAAGAACGATCTTCATAGCAGCAGCCCTGGTAGCAGGGCTGCTGGCTTTGTCGGCCCAACCGGCCGCCGACTCGCCCCTGCTGGGCAGCCCGGCCGGTACCAAGGCTGTGGTGAGCCATGCCAACGTCAAGGTGGGCAAGAGCGACAAAACCCTGCGCACCCAATGGGCCGGCGCCCGGGTGGCCTTCCTGGGCGACTCAATGACCGACAAGCGCACCCTAGGGCCCGACGCCACGTTGTGGTGGGAATACCTGCAGCAGCTGCTGGGACTGAAAGCCACCTATGTCTATGGCATCAGCGGCCACCAGTGGCACCAGATCCTGGGACAGGCCCGCAAACTGTACGACGAGCATCCCGACGATGTGGACGCCATCCTGATTTTTGCCGGCACCAACGACTACAACGCCGGTTGTCCGGTGGGCTCTTTCTTTGAGGAGGAAGAGGTGGAAGTGGAGGTGAAGGGCCCGCAAATCGTCCGCCGCCGCCACCGCCTGCCGGTCATGGGCGACGCCACCTTCTGCGGTCGCATCAACGAGGCGCTCTGTTTTCTGAAAACCCATTATCCCGATATCCAAATCATCGTCATGACCCCCATCCACCGGGGCTATGCCAAGTTTAACGACAAGAACGTGCAGCCCGACGATTTCTACTGCAACGGCCAGGGATTGTTTCTCGAAGACTATGTCTCTGTCCTGAAGCAGGGCTGCGCCTACTGGTCGGTGCCGGTCGTCGATCTCTACAGCGAGAGCGGCATCGTGCCCAACCTGGAGTCCAACAACCTGTACATCGCCAAGCCGGCCACCGACCGGCTGCATCCCAGCACGGAAGGGCAGTGGCGCATCGCCCGCCTGTTGCAATATCAGTTGCCCCGCTGGCCTGTGAAATTTAAATAACACGCTGATGAAGAAATACTTGATAACCTCATTGAATGCCTGGCTGCTTGCAGCCGGGCTTCTTTATGCCCAAAATGCAGCTCCCGGTCGTGTCTATCTGGACTATACGGTGCTGCCGGCCCACGGAGACGGTGTTTGTGCCTTGGGCGAAACGGCTACGGTCAAAGTGGTGGCCACGGCCGGCGGTCGCGGACTTGACGGCGTCAAGGTGCGTTTTGAGGCCGGTCCCGACGCCCTGCCGGCCGATACGGCCGGAGAAGCCTTCTTCCGCAAAGGGGAGGCGGTGCTGCAGTTCGGCACCATGCGCGAGCCAGGTTTCCGCTACTGCCGTCTGAGTTTCGA
>JAGDCW010000097.1 GCA_017958305.1 Bacteroidales bacterium
AGCAACTGGTAGTTATGCAGCATGGTCTCGATGGAAGGCCCCACGATGAGATAATAGTCCAGATTGCCGGCACTGGCTTGGAAACTGTAGCGATCCGGGCGGCTCCAGCCCATATCCCAGTCGGTCTTGGCGGCGTTGTGGAAGAAGAGGGCATAGCCCTTGTTGCTGATGAACCAAGGCACCGGACAATAGCCGGCCCGCAGGATGTCCTTGCCGCCCACGGCAGGCTTGCTGCCCCGGCCCAGCTCCACATTGAGGTGGATGAAGCGGCCCCGTTGATCGAGGGCATCCATTCGCTCGCCAAAACCGAAGACGTGTTCGTCTGCCTGCATCACACATTCATTTCGAGGTTGCGCGCCGGCATCGCAACCGGTCTCCTGATACAGCACGCGGCCTTGGGCGTCGCTCAAGGTGAGGCGCCAGGGATCGGCCTCGATGCGAATTTGCATGGCGGCAGTCTTCAGCGTAGAGCCCTCCACCTGGAAATCCACCGGTTCGAAATCGTATTTGATCACCATCCAGGGCTCGTCGGCCGGAAATTCCGTGCCGGTGCTCTTGGTGATGCGGATCATGCGTTCGTTGCATACTTGCAGGCGCAGATCCCCGCTGGCCGAGTGGTAGACAACCTCATTGCCCTTTACACTCTGAGCCTGGGCAGTCTGCCAGGAAGACAATACAAGCACGACCGGCAAAACCGATGCCAGAACAGTGCGACAAATCATTTGTAATTTCATCATTTTATCTGATTGGTCCTTGATGCATATCTGATCATGTTGAGCAGCAACTGGCGGCCCACAGCGTCGGCCGGATTGCCTTCGTGGGTGTTGAAAGTGCCCATCGACTCGTTCATACCGTCCAGATCGACCGCCTGGTCGTAGGCCTTGATGCCTTGCAGGCAGGAAGGGATGTCGAGTGTCGAAAGCAGTATGCGTCCCCTGCCGGCAGGAATCTCCGTCAGGGCGGAATAAACCTCCTTGCGGTGATCGGACACACAGCCCACAATAACATTTCCGTTCATTTCACGCAGTCCCAGCCGGCGGCGGTTGTAGGCGGCAAAGCACTGGTATTCCCAGTTGAAGACACAGTCTTGCGGCAGGCCTTCCAGCACTGGATGCTGCCGGCAGAAGAAATTGCCGCCGTACCACGATTTGCCCAGAATCTTACTGCCCCGGTAATCGAGCACTTCCTTGTCGCAAAGCAGCTCGGCCCAACGCTCCGGATTATCGACGACGACCAGCGTGTGGCCCGTATAGACCCATTCCAGGATGTCGCTGTAGCCGCTGCCGAACTGTGTCGGCTCGAAGGCTCCCACAATCATGTAGTCGCCCTGCGGACGGCCGCGGTGATAGGGCTGCAGGCCGATGCCCAGACGCTTGAGATAGCGGGCAATCATGCCCGAAGTGTCGGCCACCAGGCCCCGTCCACGGATGCCTTCGGCACTCATCCTGACGGCAAAAATGTCGTCGCTGCCGGTCGTGACTGTGCGGCCGCCCTGTTGCAGGACGGCTTCCACGCGCACATAACCGGCCTCGTTAACCGGCAGCCGCCAGCCCAGCAGCAGGTCTTCTCCATAGACGACCCCGCCGCTCACCTTGACTTTGGCTTGATGCGAAGCCAATATCCGGCCTTGGGCGTCTTTGGCCTTGAGCAGCAGCCGGGCCGGCCCCTTGATGTTCTTCTCGTTGACGATATAGACATCGACCGTCGTGGTGTCGCCAACGGCCAGCACCTTGTGGTTGAGCTTGACGGCCAGGTAGAGCGGTCGGTTGTAGCGGGCAATCAGCTGCGGGTCGCCCTTCAGGTGGCGATAGTTGTCCACGATGCCCGAATGGTTTTCCAGCTTCATCGATTCCCAGCCGTTCACAGCATAGGCATCGACCGTGTTGCTGATGCGGATGTTCTCCATGACACGACCCTGATAATAGTAGGCCACGTTGCCCATCCGGCGGGTGAGGCTGTCCACGCAGGGAAAGGCCCGGCTGAAACCTCGCTCTTTGAGAAAACGGTCGTAGGCATCGTACCAGGCCAGATAATCCTGAGCTTCCCAGCCGGAGATACGGCCGCTCTGCAAGATCTCGTCGCGGATCAGCTGCAGACGGGGCGGAGTGCCTATGGCCCCCTCTTCGCCCCAATAGACAATCTCGGGTTTGTTGTCGGAAAAGCGCAGGTAGTTGTCCTTGCCCTGGTAGATGTTGTCGTGATAGACGCCCGGTCCGCCGGCATGATGGTTGTCCCACCAGCCGATGTTGTAGAAGGTGGTGTCGTTGGGCATCAGATGCAGCTTGAAATGGTCGTCCGGCTCATTCTCCGGATTCTTGCCGTTGCAGGAATTGTAGGTGAGGATGCGCGACGGGTCTAGCCGGTGGGCCGCCTGCATCTGCCGGCGGTCTTCGGCCTGCGGGCTGGCGCCGCGCTCGTTGTGCAGGTTGTAGATGACCAGCGAGGGATGCGAACGGTCGCGGCGGATCATGCGAAACAGTTTCTCGTTGCGAAAACCGAAATAGAATCGGGTGTATTTTGTTCCGTCGTTGAAACGGCCGGCCGAATACTGGTTGCCGCCCGGCTCCTCAAAATAGAGCAGGCCCAGGGAGTCGGCCGCCTCCAAAACATCGCTGTTGCCGATGGTGCGATGGAAATTGAGCATGTTCATGCCCAGCGCCTTGGCATCCTCCACCTGCCGTCGGGCCAGTTCCCGACCGGGGGTGATGCCGTTGTCTGGCCAGAAGCTCCACGAAATGGCAGTCATGAGCACAATGCGCCGGCCGTTCAGGTAAAACTGGCGGTCGCCCTTGACCGAGCGTACCTCCAGCCAGCGGAAGCCGAAACGCTGGCAGACCTGGTCACTACCCATGCGGACACTCAGCTCATAGAGATTGGGCGTTTCGGGGCTCCACAGCCGGGCCTGGGGCAAACGTAGTTCGACGGTCCTGGCCACCGTGCCGGGCTGCCCCGAGGCCCAAGCCTGATTTTCCGTGTCAGATTGGCCCAAGACAGTCTGTGCCGACCAGACCACAGACGATTTGCCCCGTTCGCGCAGTTCCAGCTGAACGGTCTTGTCGCCCTGGGCGACAGCTTCGATATGAATCTTGACTTTTCTCGGATCGGGAGTATTCTCGACAAAGACATCACTGATATACTGCCTGTCGGTAGCCTTGAGCGCCACCCGGCCGGTGAGTCCGCCGAAGCCGTGGGTGGGGTTGACCAGATAGTCGCCCCAGTTGTAGCACTGAGAGTCCTTCCAGTTGAAATTGCCGTTGGGATCGGTGATGCGGACGGCTATCTCGCAAACCTCTCCAGGACGGACAAAGGGAGTCACGTCAATCTCGAAGGGCGTGCTGTTGACCAGATCGTAGCCTGCCAGCCGGCGGTTCACAAATATCTCGGCCCGGAAACGCACCGATTGGAAGTCGAGTGTGATGCGTTTGCCTTGCCAGTCGGCCGGCACTACGACCTGAGTACGAAACCAGGACACACCCACATAGTTGCCCGTCACGCCGTAGCTCTGGCCGTTCCAGCCCCAGAGTTCGCCTTCGATCGTGGCCGGCAGGTGGACGCCGCTCTTGTCGGGCCGGTCGAGCAATTGCCAGCCACCGCTGGGCAGATTGACCGGCATCCGACTCAGATCGACAGGCGGCAGAAAAAGCTCGTCATCGACCCATTGGGCCTCCCGGTCGAGCGTGATACTCCAGTCCAGATTGGACAAATCCATGACGCTGCGCTGGGCAGCAACAGGCAGGATGGCGGCCAGCAAGCAGGCCAACAGCATAAATGTCTTCTTCATAGGCGGTTCCTTTTCCGGCCTTTATGGGGCCGTCCGTTGCAAAGTTAAGACAATACTCGGTATTGTGCAGACATTTGCCCGGATTTATCATTTTATTCTTTACCTTTGACCTTCGGTTTTTGTCGTACCTCAGCCTAAGAAAATCCATCGCAGGATATGAAGCAGTGGGATTACCTCATCGTCGGTTCCGGATTGTATGGCGCCACTTTTGCCTACCGGGCCCGCCAGGCCGGCAGGCGTTGCCTGGTCATAGACAAACGACCCCACCTGGGTGGCAAT
This sequence comes from Bacteroidales bacterium, assembly GCA_017958305.1. GTDB lineage: Bacteria > Bacteroidota > Bacteroidia > Bacteroidales > UBA1402 > UBA1757. The sequence continues at coordinate 4,061 of JAGDCW010000097.1, forward strand.
GTCTATTGCGAGAAGGTGGCGGGCATCAATGTGCACAAGTACGGTGCCCATATCTTCCATACCTCCGACAAGCGGGTGTGGGACTTCGTCAATTCGCTGGTGCCCTTCAACCGCTACACCAATTCACCCCTGGCCAACTTCAAGGGACGCCTCTACAACCTGCCCTTCAACATGAACACCTTCTGCCAGATGTGGGGTGTCACCGACCCTGCCGCTGCGCAGGCCAAACTGGAGGCGCAGAAAGCCAAGGCTGTGGCCGCGCTCAAGGGCCGTGAACCGGCCAATCTCGAAGAGCAGGCTTTGACGCTGGTGGGCCGTGATATCTACGAGACGCTCATCAAGGAATACACCGAAAAGCAGTGGGGCCGCAAGTGTTGCGACCTGCCCGCTTTCATCATCAAGCGGCTTCCCGTCCGTATGGTCTTCGACAACAATTATTTCGACGACAAATACCAGGGCATTCCCATAGGCGGCTACAACAAGTTGACAGAAGGCCTGCTGGAAGGCGTCGAGACCCGCCTGGACACCGATTTCTTCCACGACCGGGCCTATTGGGAAAGCGTGGCGGAAAAGATTGTCTTCACGGGCCAGTTGGACGAGTTCTACGATTATTGCCTGGGCCGGCTCGACTGGCGCACGGTCACGTTTGAAACACGCATAGAGGATACCCCCAACTACCAGGGCAATGCCGTGATCAACTACACTTCGCACGACGTGCCCTACACGCGGGTTATCGAACACAAGCATTTCGAGATGTTCGGCCGCGAGGTGTACGACTGCCCCCAGACGGTGGTTTCCGAAGAATACAGCCGCGAATACCGGCCGGGCATGGAGCCCTGCTATCCTGTGAATGACGTGCGTAACAACGCCTTGGCCGACAAATATCGCGCGATGGCCGACAGGGAGGAAAAGGTGCTTTTTGGCGGGCGTCTGGCCGAATACAAATATTACGACATGGCTCCCATTGTGGAGAAAGTGCTGAACCTGAATAATATCTGACGATATGGACAAAGTATTGACCATCGTGGTTCCCACCTACAATATGGAAAGGTTTCTGGACAAATGCCTTTCATCCCTGGTCCTTGACGAGGCTGAACAGATGCTGTTGTACGAAGTGCTGGTGGTGATCGACGGGGCCACCGATAGCAGCGAAGCCATCGCCAGGGGCTACGAAGAGCGGTTTCCCGATACTTTCCGGGTGATCGCCAAGGAGAACGGCGGTCACGGCAGCTGCTGCAACAGGGGGCTGCGCGAGGCAAAGGGCAAGTACATCCATTTCCTCGACTCCGACGACTGGTTCGATGCCGAGTTTGCCGACTACCTCAGGCAGCTGGCCTCGCTCGACGTGGATGTGGTGCAGACCCGGCGGGTGGACGAATTCTCCGACCGGGGTGTGACCAAAGTGCATCGCTACGACATCGCCTACGGCCAATGCTGCCAGCTGGCCGATTTCGACTTCAATCGCGTGGACAAGTCGTTCTTCTCGATCCACGAGAGCACGTTCCGCACGGCATTGCTCAGAGACAACCATATCGTTTTTCTGGAAGGCTGCAGCTACGACGACACCATCTTCCGGGTGGCTCCTTTTCCCGGCGCCAAGACCCTGTGCGTGATGGACGTCTGCCTCTACCACTACCTGCAGGGCCGTCCGGGCCAGTCGGTGGCCCGCGATGTCAAGCGCCGCAAACTGGGCCAGTTGGAGCGGAACATCTTCCAATTGCTCGACTATGTGGCCGCCATGGATGCCGCCGCCCTGCCCGAAAACGTGGCCGGTTTCCTGCATCGTGTCTTTACAGACCACGCCAACCGGATCCTGAGAAACTATATCAAGGTGAAGACCCCGACGCGCCGACAGGATGTCATGCGCTGTTACCAGGCCCTTTGCCAGAGCGGCTACCGCCCATGGATCGCCGGCAGCCATTACTTCGAATCGTTCGACAGGAATCATTCTTCGTGGAAGCTTTCCTGCCGCTTTGCTTTATACGATTGCCTCGAGGCATTGTATTGTCTGTTTCATCCATTCCATTGATTATGAATAAGAAGAAAGTTGCATTGGTGTTGGCCAGCGGCGGCCCCCGGGGCTTTGCCTTCATCGGAGCCATCGAAGAGTTGCAGTCGCGCGGCTATGAAATCACCTCGGTGGCCGGGGCTTCG
>JAGDCW010000098.1 GCA_017958305.1 Bacteroidales bacterium
CTGGCCTATTGGGGTGCGGTCGATTACATCGGCGAGAGCGGCGGCTGGCCGGCCAAGGGCTGGGCCCAGGGCGCCTTCGACCTGTCGCTCGAACCCAAGCCTGTGGCCTGGCTGGTCAAGAGCATGTTCTCCGACGAGCCCACGGTGCATATCGCCATTGTCGAGCAGCTGGCCCGCGACAATGTGTGGAACGGGGTGCAGATCGGCACCGAGCACATGAGCGAGAACTGGAACCGCCAGGCGGGCGAACGGCTCAGCCTCTACACCTACACCAATGCCGAAAAGGTGGAACTGCGGCTCAACGGCCGCTCGCTGGGCATCAGGGAGAATCCTTCACAGCCTGCCCGCCGCAATATCGTCCGCTGGGATTCCATCGCCTACGCCCCCGGCATTCTGGAGGCTGTGGCCTACACCGGCGGCAAGGAGGTGGCCCGTCACCGCATCGAGACATCGGGCAAGGCTGTCAAGCTCCGGGCAGATGTCCAAACGGCGCAAAGTGGCGACGGCTTGGCGATGGTCCACCTCACCGCTGTTGACGGGCGTGGACGCAAGGTCGCCACGGCCGATGACAATCTCCAATTGAGTGTGGAGGGTAGGGCCAAGGTGATAGGGGTCTGCAGCGGCGACATCACCAGCGACGAAGACCTGACGGGCAGCAGCATCCGTCTCTATCAGGGGACGGCCATGGTCTATGTCCGCTTGCAGGGAGCCGTTTCCCCCGACAAGGTGACGCTGACAGTCCGCTCCGACAAAATGGGGACGCAGAAAATCAGATTGATGTAAGTTGATCGGGCAGTTTGGGTTGCTCGGGCAGTTTGGTCTGCTCGGACTGTTTGGGCTGTCCAGATTGTTTGGGCTGTTTTGGCTGTTTGTCGGCAGCCTATTTGAGCAAGGCCAGGGCCAGGACCTCTTCGGCCCGGTTGACGTAGTGGAATTTGAGCCCCTTGAGATAGACGCTCTGGATTTCCTCGATGTCCTTGCGGTTTTCCTCCGAAATGACGATTTCCTTGATGCCGGCGCGCTTGGCGGCCAGTATCTTCTCTTTGATGCCGCCCACGGGCAGCACCTGTCCGCGCAGGGTCATCTCGCCCGTCATGGCCAGGTTCTTGCGCACCTTGCGGCGGGTGAAGGCCGAAGCCAGGGAGGTGAGGATGGTGATGCCGGCCGAGGGTCCGTCCTTGGGCACGGCGCCTTCGGGCACGTGGATGTGGACATTGTGCTCTTCGAAGACATCGTCCTTGAGCCCCAGCTCTTTGCAATGCGCCTTGAGGTATTCCAGGGCCAGCATGGCCGATTCCTTCATCACGTCGCCCAGGTTGCCCGTCAGGGTGAGCTTGCCGCCCTTGCTCTGGTTGAGGCTCGATTCGATGTAGAGGATCTCGCCTCCGACGGCCGTCCAGGCCAGTCCGGTCACCACGCCCACGAAGTCGTTGCCCTCGTAGCGTTCGTGGCTGTAGCGCGGCACGCCGAGGTACTCCCTGAGGTTGTCACTCGTGAGGACGATGGTTTGCGGCTCCTTGGAGGAGGCTATCTTGAAGGCGGCCCGGCGGCAGATCTGGGCCAGTTTCTTGTCCAGTTCGCGCACGCCCGATTCGCGGGTGTACTCGTCGATGATCTGGCGGATGACAGGCTTGCCGATGCTGAGCTGTGAGGCCTCGATGCCGTGGTTCTCCATTTCGCGGGGCAGGAGATGGCGGCTGGCGATCTCGATCTTTTCCTCGGCGATGTAGCCCGACACGTCGATCAGCTCCATGCGGTCGAGCAGGGGCTGGGGGATGGTGCTCAGGGTGTTGGCCGTGGCGATGAACAGCACCCTGGACAGGTCGTAGTCGATGTCCACGAAGTTGTCGTGGAAGGTGTTGTTCTGCTCGGGATCGAGCACTTCGAGCAGGGCGAAGGAAGGATCGCCGTGCGCGTCGCGGCTCACTTTGTCTATCTCGTCCAGGATGAAGACCGGATTGGAAGTGCCGGCCTTGATCAGGCCTTTGACGATGCGGCCGGGCATGGCGCCGATATAGGTGCGCCTGTGGCCGCGTATCTCGGCTTCGTCGTGCAGGCCGCCCAGGCTGATGCGCAGGTATTTGCGTCCCAGGGACTCGGCCACCGACCGTCCCAGCGAGGTCTTGCCGACCCCCGGCGGGCCGTAGAGGCAGAGGATGGGCGATTTCATGTTGCCCTTGAGCTTGAGCACGGCCAGATGCTCCAGGATGCGCTCTTTGACCTTGTCCAGCCCGAAATGGTCCTTGTCGAGGATGCGTTTGGCCCGGCGCAGGTTGAAATTGTCCTTGGAATATTCTCCCCAGGGCAGGTCGAGCAGCGTCTGCAGGTAGTTCATCTGGGTGGAGTAGTCGGGCGAGTAGGAACTCATGGCCTCGAGCTTCTTCATCTCCTTCTCGAAGGTCTCGGCCGTCTCCTTCGACCATTTCTTGGTCTTGGCCTTTTCGCGCATCTCGCGGGCATCCTGCTCCTGGGCGGTGCCGCCCAGCTCGCTCTGGATGGTCTTGATCTGCTGCTGGAGGAAATACTCCCTCTGCTGCTGGTCGATGCCTTCCTTGGTCTTCGACTGGATGGACATCTTCAGGTCGAGCAGCTGCGACTCCTTGGTCATGATGTCCAGCAGGCGGTAGCAGCGCTGCCGGAATTCGTCCGTGTCGAGCAGCTCGATCTTGTCTTGCAGCTTGATGGCGAAGTTGGCACAGATGAAATTGACCAGCGAATAGGGCTTCTCTATGTTGCGGATGGCGAAGATGGCTTCCTGGGGCAGGTTGCCAGAGGAATTGCGGATGATCTTCACCGACAAATCCTTGATGGCCTGGATGAGGGCCTCGAACTTGCGGTCCTGCCTCTGTGGCATGATGTCTTCGCGCAGGCGGATGCGGCCTTTCAGATAGGGCTCCGTGCCGGTGAGTTCGTCCAGCTCGCAGCGGTTGATGGCCTGCAGGATGATGGTCGTGGAGTTGTCGGGCATCTCCAAAATACGCAGGATGCGCGACACGACGCCCACCCGCACCAGGTCTTCCTTGACGGGCTCCTCGCACTGGGCGTCCTTCTGGGTGAACACGGCGATGATGGTGCTCTGCCGGTAAGCGTCCCTGACCAGCCGCAGCGACTTGTTGCGACCGATGTTCACAGGCATGGCCACCCCGGGAAACAGCACCATGTTCCGCAGGGGAAGGATGGGCAGCGTGTCGGGGAGGTCGGTCTGGCTGAGGTATTGTTCGTCGTCTTCCGAGATCATGGGGATGAAGCCCCTCTCCTCGGTGTCTTCCTCAGACAGCGATGCTTGCTGGAAGATGCTGATCATGGTCTTTACCGGGTCTTATTTCCTTTTGGCGGCCTTGGCGTTGTAGCGACGGTTCAGGCCTTCGACGATCTCGGGGGTGATGTCGTAGACGGGGGCACCCACCATGATGTTGTCGTTGTTGGAGTTGCTGAAGATGAGCTGGTAGCCGGCCTGTTTGTTGTAGGCCTTCAGGTAGCTGTAGATGGAGTCGTGCAGGCGTTCGTTCATGCGCTGCATCTCGGTGGCCAGTTCGGTCGAGAGGCGCTGGTCGAGCTCCTGCAGCTCCTGCTCTTTCTTGAGCAGCCGTTCCTGCTCGCTGCGGGCGCGCTGTTCGGACAGGAAGGCGTTGTTTTCGAGCTTGCGCTGGAATTCGGCGGCTTCCTGCTGCAGCTGGCGGGCCTTCTGGTTGTAGTTGGCCTGGGAGTTCTCGCGCTTGCGCAGGAGCTGTTCGTTGAGCTCCTGGGAGTAGTCGTACTGCAGCAGCAGCGTGTCGACATTGATGTAGGCTACGGGCAGCTTCTGGCAGACGGCGGTGCTGTCGCCTGTGTCGGGAGCGGCGGCCTTGTGGCATTTGTTGTTGCCGAGCACGATGAAATAGAGTGCAGCCACAGCTGCCAGAAGGACGATTTCGATGATCAGTTGTACTTTTTTCATATCGATTGGTTTTATTGTTTCATTCTTTCTTCGCGGTCCATTGCCTGCGCGCAGCGGATGCCTTTGCGGTGGAGGGCCTTGTTGCCTTCGATGTGGGTGTTGGGGAATTTTCCGCCCTTGACGAAAAACA
>JAGDCW010000015.1 GCA_017958305.1 Bacteroidales bacterium
AGCGGTCGCCCACCGTTCGGCCTTCGGCCTGGCAGTCGATGACGGCTGTGGTGTAAAGGAGGCTCCGGGCCTGGGCCGGACTTGTCATCAAGAGGCTGACAGCCAGCCCCGTCAAAAAAATGTAAAGGCTTTTCATCTGTTGGGGTTTTAAATGGCCGGCAAGATAAGACGAAAGCTGCGAGGCTGCAAGTTATTTTATCGAAAAACAAGGGGACGGGATGCTTGGCTTTGTGGACGGAAAATGTTATTTTTGCAGTCACCAAGCCGGCGCTTGGAGCGTTGGCGATGTGTTGGCTCTTCAGGCGGCCAGGACAGAGACCGGACTCAACAATAGCAAGCTATGAAGCCTCAGTTGCATCCGATGATGCTGGCCGGAACGGGCAGCGATGTGGGCAAGAGCATTCTGGCGACGGCCTTCTGCCGCATTTTCCGTCAGGACGGCTACCAGCCGGCGCCCTTCAAGGCCCAGAACATGGCGCTCAATTCCTATGCCACGCCCGAAGGGCTGGAGATCGGCCGTGCCCAGGCCGTGCAGGCCGAGGCGGCTGGCATTTCCTGCCATACGGACATGAATCCGCTTTTGCTCAAACCCTCGAGCGACCATACCAGCCAGGTGGTGTTGAACGGACGGGTGCTGGGCAACCGCGATGCCTACGATATGTGGCGCCGGCGAGGCGCTGTGGGGGCAGAGGGGCAGATCATCGATTTCCGCCGGGAAGTCTGCGAGGCCTTCGATCGCCTCAGCGCCCGTTACCAACCCATTGTGATGGAAGGGGCGGGAAGTATCTCGGAGCTGAACCTGCGCGACAACGATTTGGTCAACCTGCCCATGGCCCGTCACGCCGGAGCCGATGTGTTCCTGGTGGGCGACATCGACCGGGGCGGGGTATTCGCTTCGGTCTATGGGAGCATCGCCCTGCAGACACCCGAAGACAGGAAGATGATCAAGGGTGTCATCATCAACAAATTCCGGGGCGATTTGCGCCTGTTCGACCAGGGACGCAAGATGCTGGAGCAGCTATGCGGCGTGCCGGTGGTGGGCGTGGTGCCCTATTACAAGGACATCCATATAGAGGAGGAAGACAGCGTGGACCTGGCCGCCAAGTCGATGCGGGCCCGGCACGGCAAACTGAACGTGGCCGTGGTGCTGCTGCGCCATCTGTCCAATTTCACCGATTTCAACACCTTGGAGCGCGATGAGCGTGTCCATCTGTTCTATACCAACAATGCCGACGATCTGCTGCGGAGCGACATCATCATCCTGCCCGGCAGCAAATCCACCCTGGACGACCTCTATGAGCTGCGACGCAGCGGCCTGGCGCAGGCCATCGTCAAGGCGCACCGCCAGGGGACGTGCGTCCTGGGTATCTGCGGCGGCTATCAGATGATGGGCATGGAGGTCTGCGATCCCCGGCATTTGGAGGGGAGCATCGAGCGGATGCCCGGATTGGGTCTGTTGCCGGTGACCACCGTCATGGGCGGGGAGAAGACGACCCGTCAGACCCGTTGCCGCCTGGCGGCCGCTCCCAACGGACCTTGGCTGGAAGGCTATGAAATCCATATGGGCGAGACGCGTCCCTGGGAGAATGCCGTCTGCGCCCCTTTGACGGTGGATGCCTCGGGAAGGGAAGAGGGCTGCCTGGTCGATGAAAAATGCATGGGCACCTACATTCACGGCATCCTGGACAATACCTCTTTCATAGACACGCTGCTGGCACCCTTCTCCGACAAGATCGCTGAGGCGTCCCGGCCTTTCGACTACCAGGCATTCAAAGACCAACAATACGACCTGCTGGCCGATCATGTGCGCCGTCATGTCGATATGGACTTGATTTACCAAATACTGCAGCATCATGATTGAGGGACACGGTGACGACGGCTATCGCTACGGGATGGTTCGAATGAATTTCAGTTCGAACATCTATGCCCATGCCGATTTGTCGGCCCTGAAAGCCTATTTGGCCGCGCACCTGGACTGCATCGCCTCATATCCGGAACCCTCGGCCCGCACGTTGGAAGCCTTGATTGCCGACGATTGCGGCCTGGATGCTTCGCAAGTGCTGGTGACGGCCGGGGCCACGGAGGCCATCTACCTGATCGCCCAGACTTTCCGCTCCGATCCGACCTACCGGGTGCTGCGCCCGTCGTTCAGCGAATATGAGGACGCCTGCCGGCAGGAAGGCTACAGCGAAACGGAGCAGGCAGCCCTTTGCTGGCTGTGCAATCCCGAGAATCCCACGGGCCGTGTCTATGACAAGGATTTTGTGAAGAACTTGAGCCGTCAGCATCGCCTTGTGGTGCTGGACCAATCGTATGAGTACTATACCGACCGGCCTTTGCTGTCGCCCTTGGAGGCGGTGGAAACAGGCAATCTCATCCAGTTGCATTCCATGACCAAGCGCTATGGCGTACCTGGTCTCAGGCTGGGCTATGTGGTTTCTTCGGCCGCCCTTGTCGCCCTTTTGAGGGCCCGGATGCGTCCCTGGACGGTCAATGCCCTGGCTTTGAAGGCCGGAGAGTGGTTGCTGCGCGAGAAACCGCAGATACTTCCCGACCGGCATGCCTATCTGGCCGAAGCCCGGAGACTGCGTGAACGCCTCGACAAAATAGCGGGCATAGAGATGGAACCGACCTCGACCAACTTCATGCTGGGGACCGTGCATCCGGCCACGGCAGCCGAACTGAAGGACTTTCTGGCCCTCCAGAAGGGCATGCTCATCCGGGATGCCTCCAACTTCGAGGGGCTGACGCCGCATCATTTCCGGGTGGCGGCCCAAACGCCCGAGGAAGACGATGCCTTGGTGGAGGCCGTCAAAGAGTTTGTGACACCATGATATATATACTGATACACTACATACTGCCTCTGTTGCTGGCCTGGGCACTGGACTGCCTGCTGGGCGATCCTGCCTGGTTGCCGCATCCGGTGGTGGCTTTCGGCAAGGTGATAGCCTGGGGCGAGCGGCGCTTGAACCAAGGTCGTCATCGCGTGCTGAAGGGAGCCATGCTGGCCTGGGGACTGGTGCTGGCCATCGTGGCGCTGGCCTGGGGCCTGCTCTGGGAGGCCGACCGCCTTCATTGGAGCCTGGGCCTGCTGCTGCGCACCCTGCTCATCTTCTACTGCCTGGCCGGCACAACCCTGCGCCGCGAAGTGGCCGGGGTGTTCGAGGCTGTGGAGCGATCCCTGGAGGACGGACGTCGTCAGGTGGCGCGTATCGTGGGCCGCGACACGGCCTCGCTCAGTGCGCAGGAAATCCGTACGGCGGCCCTGGAAACCCTGGCCGAAAACCAAAGCGACGGGGTAGTGGCCCCGCTCTTCTGGCTGGCTTTGGGCGGAGTGCCTGCCATGATGGCCTACAAGATGGTGAATACCCTGGATTCGATGATCGGCTATCGCACGGATCGTTACCGGGACTTCGGCCGGGTGGCGGCCCGCACGGACGATGTGGCCAATTATCTGCCGGCCCGGCTGACGGCCTTTCTCATGGTGGCGGCTTCGGGCCGCTTGTCGCTGCTGCGCTTTGTGCGGCGCTATGGCCCTTGCCATGCCAGCCCCAACAGCGGCTGGCCCGAGGCGGCGCTGGCTGGCATCCTCGACTGCCGTTTCGGCGGGCCGCATCATTATTTCGGTGAATTGTTCGACAAACCCTATATCGGCGACAACGACCGGCTCTTGTGCCTGGCCGACCTGCGCACCAGCCTGCGCATCAGCCTGTGCTCGGAAATGCTGGCCCTGTCGATACTGGTCTTGGTTTATTGTATGTTTGTTGTGCTATGAGAAAGATCATACTTGTCACCGGAGGACAGCGCTCGGGCAAGAGCGCCTATGCCGAGCAGCTGGCGCTTACGCTGAGCAGCCATCCGGTCTATGTGGCCACGGCCCATGTCTGGGACGAGGAGTTCCGCCAGCGGGTCGGAAAACACCGGGCGCGCCGTGGGCCGCAATGGGAGAACATCGAGGAGGAACGCTCTCTGAGCCGGATCGATCTCCGTGAAAAGGTGGCCGTCATCGACTGTATCACCCTGTGGTGCACCAATTTCCTGTACGACCTGCAGGAGGTGGACCGGGCCCTCGAGGCGCTGAAGGCGGAGTTTGACCGCTTCACCGACCAGGATGCGGTCTTCATTTTCGTCAGCAACGAGATCGGCAGCGGCGGGGTGAGCGACAATGCCCTCCAGCGTCGTTTCACCGACTTGCAGGGCTGGATGAACCAGTATGTGGCTTCCCGCGCCGATGAAGTGGTGCTGATGGTGAGCGGTATTCCTTTGAAAATCAAATGAATTGTATGAGAAATTTTCAGATAAAGCCTGTTGATGGGAAGCTGCGGCCGGCAATCCAGGACAAGATAGACAACCTGAACAAGCCCAAGGGCTCGCTGGGCGAACTGGAGGCGCTGGCCATGCAACTGTGCCTCATCCAGCAGGACTTGACCCCGACCTTGGCGCATCCCTGCCACTTGCTCCTGGGAGGCGACCATGGCATCGAAAGGGAAGGGGTGAGTGTCTCGCCCCTCGAAGTTACCTGGCAGCAGATGATCAATTTCTCAAAGGGCGGTGGCGGTGTGAACATGTTCTGCCGCCAGCATGGATTCGCCCTGCGAGTGGTGGATGTCGGGGTCGATTACGACTTGAGTGCCGTGCCGGGCATCCTCGACCGCAAGATAGCCTGGGGCACGAAGAATTTCCTCTACGAGCCGGCCATGGACGAAAAACAGTTCGACCAGGCCGTCGAAACGGGAGCCGCCTTGGTGGACGACTGCGCGAGTGAGGGCTGCCGTGTCGTCTGCATCGGCGAGATGGGCATAGCCAACACCTCGCCTTCGAGCCTGTGGATGAGCCTTTTCTGCGATATTCCGCTGCCTGATTGCATTGGCGCAGGCGCAGGGTTGGACACTCCGGGCATCCGCCACAAAAAGGAGGTGCTGGCCCGGGCGCTGGAGCAATTCCATACGCTGTATCCGGCCCCCGGCACCGAGGATGTCATCCGCTATTTCGGCGGTCTGGAGATGGTGGCGGCCATCGGGGCCATGCTTCGCGCCGCCGAAAGGCGCATCGCCATCCTGGTGGACGGCTTCATCATGACGGCCTGTGCCTTGGCGGCCTGCCGCCTGTATCCCGCCTCCCGCGACTACATGATCTTCGGCCATTGCGGCGACGAGAGCGGGCACAAAAAGATGCTCGATGCGCTGCAGGCCCGTCCGCTTCTTAGTCTCGGCCTCAGGCTGGGCGAGGGCACCGGTGCGCTCTGCGCCTTTCCCATAGTGGATTCAGCTGTACGTATGATCAACGAAATGAACAATTTCCAACATGCCAACATCACCAAGTATTTTTGACCGTATCTGGGCTGCGCTTCTGTTTTTCACGCGCCTGCCTTTCTGGCGTCTGCACCAGCCTGCGAAAGAGGCCTACGCCACAGTGGTCGAACATTGGCCCTTGACGGGCTGGCTCACGGGGGGTGTGACGGCGGCCGCCCTGTATCTGCTGTCGCAGTTCCTGCCCTGGCCCTTGGCCATCCTGCTGGCCATCGCCCTTAGGCTCTTGCTCACCGGGGCGCTGCACGAGGACGGCCTGGCCGACTTCTTCGACGGTTTCGGCGGCGGCAGCGGCGATCGGCAGCGCATCCTGTCCATCATGAAGGATTCGCGCATCGGCACCTATGGCGTGCTGGGTCTCGCCCTCTATCTGCCGATGCTGTTCTTCACCCTTTTTTCGATGGCACCGGGCCAGGCTGTATGGGCTGTGCTGCTGGCCGATCCCCTGGCCAAGCTGATGGCCGCCGGGCTGATCCGTCTGCCGTACGCCCGCACTGAGGAGACGGCCAAATCGAAAGTGGTGTATCGTCCCTTGTCGGTCGGAACTTGCGGCAGCCTGCTCATCCAGGGACTGCTGCCGGCCGCCTTCTGTCTATGGCAGTTGGGAGCCTTTGCTCAGGATGGCCCGATGCGGTGGTGGGAGGTTGTATGCGTGGTGGCGGTGCCTTTGCTGGTGTCGCGGGCGCTCATCTGCTTTGTCCGGCGCCGACTGCAAGGCTATACGGGCGACTGTTGCGGGGCTGTGTTCCTGCTCACCGAGCTGTCCGTTTTGATGACGTTGGTGGTTTGTCTTGCCAATTGATATTCGCCATGGAAGTGATCATGATCCGTCATACCCGCGTCGATGTGGTTCCGGGCACTTGCTATGGACAAAGTGACGTGCCCCTGGCCGGCACTTTCGAGCAGGAAGCCTCCCTGACCCGTGCGGCGCTCGAGGAGCATGCCCCCTTCGATGCCGTCTATTCCTCCCCTTTGAGCCGTGCCATGCGCCTGGCCGCCTTCTGCGGCTATCCCGAGGCCAAGACCGATCCCCGCTTGATGGAAATGAGCATGGGAAAATGGGAAATGCGCCGTTACGACGAAATCGACGATCCGGCTTTGCAGCTGTGGTATGGCGATTATCTGCATCTCCCGACCCGGGACGGGGAGAGTTTTCCCCAGCTCTATGCCCGGGTAGCGGATTTTTTGGACGAACTCCGCCGGCAACCGCTTCGAAAGGTGGCGGTGTTTGCCCACGGCGGCCCGCTGATCTGCGCTGGTATCTATGCCGGCCTGTTCACCGAGGAGGATTCCTTTGCCCACCAAGTACCCTACGGGGGCATTCAGCAAATCATCCTGTAGCGCGACTATTGAACGCGAGGACCTGACAGCCAGGTTTTTTACAGTCGCCGGCTTGTCCTTTTCGGAAAAAGGGAGTGCCGAAAAATCAGCAGAGGAAAAGTATCATCAGCTGGGCGAGCATCACCCTGAGGAACATGGTGAGCGGATAGACCGTGGCATAGGCCACGGAAGCCTCGTCGTTGCTGTCCGAGTGGGAAACGGCATAGGCCAGTGCCGGCGGATCGGTGGTGCTGCCGGCCATCATGCCTGTCAGCGTGAAGAAATTGAGACGGCCCCATCTTCGGGCGATGAAACCCACCACCAACAGGGGCAGCATGGTGATGACGACACCATATATTATCCAGATCCAACCGCCGCCCGTGATGGCGGGTACGAAGGATTCCCCGGCGCCCAGACCGACAGCGGCCAGGAACATGGCGATGCCGATTTCGCGTATCATCATGTTGGCACTGGTTGTCGAGAATGTCACCATGTGGTAGTAGGGACCGAAACGGCCGATGAGGATGGCGACGATGAGCGTGCCGCCGGCCAGCCCCAGGCGGAAGGGCATGCTGAGCCCGGGCAGGGAGATGGGCAATGTACCGACCAGGATGCCCAGCACGATGCCGAGGAATACCGGCAGCAGGTTGGGTATGTCGAGCCGTTTGAGCTCGTTGCCGAAAATGTCGGCCACGCGGCCCACATCGTCCTTGTCACCGACGACGATCAGCCTGTCGCCGATCTGCAGGTGCAGGTCGGGCGTGGCCAAAAGGTTGATGCCGGCCCGGTTGACACGGGTGATGGTGACATGATAGCGGTCGCTGACGGCCAGCTGGCGTATCTGCTTGCCGTTCCATTGGGGCTTGGTCACAACGATGCGCCTGGATATGAGATTGGTCGAGGATTCGTTTTTTTCTTCGGGCTTTTTCTCGATGACGGGGCCCAGCAGCGAAAGCGTCTCGAGGTGCTCCTTGTCGGTGAGGACGCGCAGCGTGTCTCCCAATTTGAATTCCAAATTGGCCTGGGCCACCAGCTGGCTCTGGTCTTCGTGTATGATGCGGCTCACCACCAGGGGGAAACCCATCAGTTTGTTGAGCCGTTGGATGCTCATGCCGTTTACCTGGGGATTGGTCACTTTGATATCTACCAAGATAGGTTCCTTGTGGCGGTCGGAACTGTCGCGCAGCCGCTGTTCTTCTTTGTCGAGCTTGATGGCGAAGACCCGCTTGATGAGGACCATGGACAGAATGATGCCGATGACGCCCAGGGGATAGGCCACCGCATAGCCTGTGGCAATCATGGGGTTGTCCGTGCCGGCCATGTCTTGGAAGCTCTGTTCGGCGGCACCCAGCGAGGGGGTATTGGTGATGGCTCCCGACATGACGCCGATCATGGTGGCCATGTCTTCGCGGGAGACCTGGGCGATGATCCAGGTGGTGAGGCAGCCGCCCAGGACAATCAGGGTGGCATAGAGATTCAGCCTGAGTCCGCCTTTCCCGAAGGAGGAGAAGAACGAGGGACCGACCTGCAGACCGATGGAATAGACAAACAGAATCAACCCGAAATCCTTGGTGAAGTGTTCCACCTCGGGTGTGAGCCTGAGTCCGAAATGGGACAGCAGGATGCCGCAGAAAAGAATCCAGGTGACGCCCAGGGAGAAGGTTTTGATCCTGACTTTTTCCGCCAGGAAGATGCCGGCCGAGATGGTCAGCACCAGCACCAGCAGCGATTGGGTGATGCCGGGTTGCAGAAAAAGGGTGTTCAGGTAGTTCATTTTTTTCCTCTAAGCGGCTGCAAAGGTACAAAAAATATTATTGCCGGCTGCTGTCATTGCATTGCCGGTCGGCTGAAATCCGACGGCTGGCGCTCAGCACAGGAGAAAACAGTGCTTCGCCACCAGTCCGCCGGATTTGTACCGCCGACCGTCGGCCGAGGGCTAGGATTGGCGCTTAGTCCAAGCGTCAGCTGGAACGAGCCAGACAGTTTTATCGTACGTATCCAAATGCGTCCGCACTGAGGCCGCAATTGAATTGGACTCAGTACAAACTGCTCATTAGTATTTCTGATTCGAATAAAAGAGAATACTACGAACTCGAGTCAATAAATAACTGCTGGACGGCCTTGCAAGGACGGTAAGTGAGAAGAGGGCCAAAAACTTGCGGCTGTGCAAGAGACTCACTATCTTTGTTGCATTGCAGAAGATGTTTTTCCGGCAATTGTTTTTCGATATGTTTGTGGTGTTTTATCAAGAAAGGAATAATGAATACGATAGGATTATTGCGTAATAGGCGCCCGATGGGATGGCGCGGGGCGGTGTGTCTGGTTTTGATGATGATGTTGGGTGGCTGGGGTGCGTCGGCCCAGGAAACCTACCGGTTTGCCCAGCGAGACACCATGGCGCTCTATCTGGATATCTTCCGGCCCGACTCCGGCTCGGTGACGACATTGGATGGAGTGGCCAAGCCGGCGGTGATGTTTGTCTTCGGCGGTGGCTTTGTGTCGGGAAAACGCAGTGACGGCACGGCCAGACGCTGGTTTGCCCGGCTTACGGCCGAGGGTTATACGGTGGTGGCCATC
>JAGDCW010000099.1 GCA_017958305.1 Bacteroidales bacterium
ACTACCGCCGCACCCTATATTGGAACCCCGATGTGCAGACCGACCCCCAGGGCCGGGCACACGTGGAGTTCTACAACAATGCCACAGCCCGTTACCTAATTGTCTCGGCCGAAGGCCTCAGCCCCGACGGACAGCCTATCAGACTCGAACCATAAAGCTGTTTTCCGCGTTATTCATTTCTTTTGGAAAACCTCTGTCATGTCGGTGAGGGACAAATCCTTTTCCACGCGGTAGAAGCGCTGGTTGGTGGTCGGTTTGTTCAGGGGGCCTTTCTCCTCAATGTACGGGCCCAACTTGATATAGTTGAACCACTCCAGGGGAAAGCCCTCCGGCAATTGGCTCTTGCCCGAATACCAAGCCGCCTTGAGCGGATGGGAACGACCTGTATGCAGGTATTCGGCCAGGCGGGCCACCTCAAAGGGCGTACGGTCGCCTCCCATGAAACAGACGCAGGTGATGCCGCTGCCATACCGATCCAGCAACTGCTCCAACGACTGCTCGTTCAATTCATAGCCTACGTCTTCCATCAGGTAGGCACTATGACAACCCGGACAGTTGTTGGGGCAGTGTGAAATATTGAGTGCCAGGCTAACTTCGCCTGGCACTTCCTGAAAAACAATATCGAAATCGGCGTACTTCATGCTATACTCCGCTGGCGATGGCTCCGGAAGGAATGTTGACAGCGGCACCGCCGGCATAGTAACGGCGTTTGGCCTCTTCCTGACGGGCCTGCGAGAAGTTGCTGATACGCTTCATGTATCCGATGATGCGGGTCAGGTAGTCGAGATCCTTGCTGCCGCAGTGGGGGCATTCGTGCAGATAGCGCTTGTCGATGTGGCCACACTGGTTGCAGACCGTATTGGGGATGTTGAAAGTGAAATAGTTGCAACCTTCAACAGCGGCCACGCGCAGTAACTGGCGATACTGTTCCTTGCTCAGATGCTCCTCGAGATTCATGTGCAGGGCCGAACCGCCGGTCAGATGCTCAATATACTTGCGACCGTGCAGACGGAACTTGTCAAGCACGTTGAGCGAAGTGTCCTCGACAATGTAGAAGTAGCTGTTGTAGCAGTCGCGGGGCACATAGTAGTGGTCTTCCTTGTCCCATTTGGCGTGCTTGACACCGACATTCTCGGCCGGAATCATTTCGCAGTTGAACAGGATGTCCTTCGTGCGGTATTTCTTGTTGTACTCCTCGACCAGTCCCAGCACTTCCTGGACAAACTGGACATACTTGGGATTGTCGTTGATCTCGATACCCAGGAACTGGGCAGCTTCGACCAGGCCGTTGACACCGATGGTCAGGTACTGGCGGCTGATATTGATGAAGCCCGAGTCGAACAGCGGCAACATGCCCTTGGCCTGCAGGGCCTTCAGATTCTCGTTGTAGCCGAGCTGCACCTTGTGGGCCAGATCGATCACTTCGCGCAGGAAGGTCTGGTAGGGCATGCCCGACTTGACAGCGTGCTGGATGCAGCGGTTCAGGTTGATGGTGAGCACACTCTTCGATCCGGTCGAAACACCGCCGGCACCCAGGGTGTAGCTGAATCCGTTGTCCTGGATCTCGTTGCGCAGACGGCAGCAGGAAGCCAGCGAGTCGGCATTGTCGCTCATATAAGTAAAGAAGGAGTGGCCTTCGGCATACATTTCGGCCGTGAAGTCACCGTATTCCTTGTCGAGCACATCGCCGTCCTTGGACAGCAGGGCCATGGTTTCGACCGGGAAGGTCAGGACGGCCTTGGTGCGTTCCTGGTTGAACCATTTCATGAAGCGCTTCTGCAACCATGACAGGGATTCCCAGTCGGGCTTGCTGCCGTTGGGGAAGACAAAGTCGCTGAAGATGCTCTGGAAATAGTATTTGTCGTAGTAGGAGATGTTCCAGAAGACGGCCTGGAAGTTGCGGGCACCTGTCGGCTGGTTGATGGAATAGACAATCTGCTCGAAATGGTCGCAGATGACTTTGTCGATGGTGCGATGGCGGTTGGACATGTCCACAACCTTGTCGGGGTGCTGGTAGTAGTCCTGACCATATTCCAAACCGATGAAATAGTTCATGTACATGAGGAATTCGGGCGTAGCGCAGGCACCGCTCAGCATACTGGACACGATGAACACCATATTGATGAAGCCTCCGCAGAAAGACTTCAGGTTGGTGGGCGGCGTCGAGTTGCCACCGATGGCCTTGGTGCCGCCAATCAGCCAGGGATACATGGTGATGCTGGCACAGTAGTTGGCCAGGTTGGTTTCGTCGTTCTTGTACAGAAAATGGTTCTTGAGCAATTCGATATAGCGGTCGGAGAGTTCCTTGCCGTACATTTCCTTGAGCCGGTCGGTGAGCAGACGGCGGTTCAAGCGGATAAAATTGGACTTGGGCAGCTCGCCGATGAGGGTGGCGATGTTCTTCTTGTCGACGTTGGCGTTGGCATCGTACTTGCTGCCGGTGGCAGCATTGGAGGCATTGCAGTAGTTCATCAGGAACTCCAGCTTGTCGCGCGTCTCACGGTCTTCGCTGTGGCGCTTGCGGTATAGCATGAAGGACTTGGCCACCGAATAGTAACGTTCTTGCATCAGGGCGATTTCCACCTGGTTCTGTACTTCTTCGACGGTGATACCGTTGTAGATGTTCAAGTGGCTCAGGATGGAGGTCATGATCTCCTGGGTGGCGAAACAATTGACCGATAGGAATGCCTTGGCAATGGCATTCTTGATTTTGTCGATGGAAAACGGCACTTCTTTCCCATCACGCTTGACGATGTAAATCTCTGCGGAACTCATTTCTGTAGTAATTTATGGGTAATTTTTTAACAATTCCTCTATGCTGATACGCCTCTACGAACGTGGTTGCAAATATATGGATTGTAATATTCAAAACAAACCGTTTGGAAAATATTTTTTTTCGCCTCAGATAAAAAGTTTTCCAAAATTTTTTACAACCATCTGTTTTTCTGCATTTTAATTTTTTCTGAAAGGCAAAAAGTTTTCCAAAACTGATTTTAGGAAGAATTTTTCGATTGTCTTTTTTGGAAATTCATCCATACAGAACAGGACTTATTCCAACCGATATAGAATCTTTATCAATTGTTTTGCCTGCTTTGATTTAACATTTGCCGGCGACCTGGAAAACCCTCTTTCGGAAAAACTTTTGCAATAGGTGATTTTATCCTATCTTCGTACGGTTTTTGTCCGTTCCCGGATGCATGTTGAACCCTTGTTTGGATGACTATCGTTTTATGAAAAAATTACATCTCCTCCTCTGGGGCATGCTTGCCCTGACCTGCCAGGTCTATGCCCAGTCCCCACTTTCCTGCCAGCCTGAATGGCTCGATGGCGACAAACCCCTGGAACAGCGTGTCGAAATGATTCTCCAGCAACTCAGTCTGGAAGAAAAAGTGGCCCTCTGCCATGCCCAGGGCAAATTCTCGACGCCCGGCGTGCCCCGGCTGGGCATCCCCGAACTCTGGTACAGCGACGGCCCCCATGGTGTGCGGGCCGAAATCAACTGGAACAATTGGAACTACGCCAACTGGACCAGCGACTCCTGCACCGCCTTTCCGGCCCTGACCTGTCTGGCCGCCACCTTCGATCCGGCTCTGGCCCGGCAGTATGGCCGCGCGATCGGGGAGGAGGCCCGCTACCGCAAGAAGGACGTTTTGCTCGGACCCGGGGTGAACATCTACCGCACGCCCCTGAACGGACGTAACTTCGAATACATGGGCGAAGATCCCTACCTGGCATCCGTCATGGTGGCTCCTTATGTACAAGGAGTACAGGAAAACGGCGTGGCCGCCTGTGTCAAGCACTATGCCCTGAACAATCAGGAGACCAATCGCGGCCATATCCTGGTCGAGGTCAGCGAGCGCGCCCTGCACGAAATCTACCTGCCGGCCTTCCACGCAGCCGCCCAGGCGGGCGCCTGGACCTTCATGGGGGCCTATAACCAATACAACGGCCAGCATTGCTGCCACAACAGCGTGCTTATCAACGATATCCTGAAAGGCCGCTGGGGCTGGGACGGCGCACTGGTGACCGACTGGGGCGGTGCCCACGACACCCGCCAGGCCGTGTTCAACGGGCTGGACATCGAAATGGGAACCTATACCAACGGCCTGACCAGCGAATCGTCGTTCGGCTACAACAACTACTATCTGGCCGACAACTTCCTCAAAGGGCTCAAGGACGGCAGCTACCCGGTCGATTTGCTCAACGACAAAGTCCGCCGCATCCTGAGGCTCATGCTGCGCACGACACTCAATCCGCGACGTCCGCTGGGGTCCTTCGCAACTGAAGCGCATGCCCAAACCGGCCGTGAGATCGCGGCTGCCGGCATCGTGCTGCTCAAAAACGACAAGGGCATCCTGCCCATCTCTTCCCAGGTGCGGAAAATTGCCGTCGTCGGGGAGAACGCCACCCGCAACCTGATGCAGGGCGGCGGCAGCAGCGAACTGAAACCCTGGCGCTGCATCACCCCCTTGCAGGCCCTGCAACGCCGTTATCCCGAAGTGGAGATTGTCTATGCCCGGGGCTACGATTCCGGCAAGGCCATGTATTCCCAGGAAGGGACCCCCTCCCACGACCCGGCCCAGTTGCACGAGGAAGCTCTCCAGGCCGCCCGTGACGCCGATCTGGTACTCTTTGTGGGTGGTTTGAACAAGAATCATCGCCAAGACTGCGAAGCCTCCGACCGAAAAAGCTATGCCCTGCCCTTCGGACAACCGCAGCTCATCCGCGACCTGGCCCGGACCAACCCCCGCCTGGTGGTGGTACTGCTCAGCGGCAACGCCGTGGAGACCGACTGGGCCGCCCAGGTGCCCGCCATTGTGCAAGGCTGGTATGGCGGCAGCGAAGCCGGGACAGCCCTTGTCGATGTATTGTCGGGCGATGTCTGCCCTTCGGGCAAGCTGCCTTTCTCCTTCCCCAAAAAACTGGAAGACAACGGTGCCATTTCGTTTGGAGAACTCTCCTACCCGGGCGACGGCAAGCGACAGGTCTATATGGAAGACATCTACGTAGGCTACCGCTGGCACGACACACGCAGGATTCCGGCCGCCTGGCCTTTCGGCTACGGCCTGTCCTACACGAAATTCTCGTTGGGAAAAGCCTCCGTGGACAAGAAGGTTTGTCAGGCCGGCGACATGCTCACCGTCAGCCTGCCCGTCACCAATACCGGTTCCTGCCGCGGGGCCGAAGTCGTCCAGGTCTATGTGAGCCAGCCTAAGGCCTCCGTCGGGCGGCCGGTCAAGGAACTGAAGGCTTTCCAGAAAGTTTGGCTGGAGCCCGGCGAAACCCGGACAGTGAGCCTGGAGTTCCCCGTCGCTTCGTTTGCCTTCTACGACGAAAGCCTCCACGACTGGCACCTGGAAGCCGGCGATTACCAACTGCTGATAGGGACTTCTTCGACGGCTATTCAGGCATCGTTGAAGACGAAAGTGCAATGATTTCGCGACGGAGCATGTCCATCACCGTATTCGTGGCCCGATAGATGACCCGGGCCCGACCGCCGGCCGGGCCGAAATGACAGAGCCGGCTGGTGACGCCACGCACCGAGGCCACCGCCATCCAGACGGTGCCGACGGGCTTGTCGGCCGTGCCGCCGGTGGGTCCGGCTATGCCCGAAGTAGCCACCGCATAGTCTGTCTGGAACAGCTCGCGCGCGCCACGGGCCATCTGCTCGACCACTTCCCGGCTGACAGCGCCTTTGGTGTCGATTTCCTCTGCCGACACCTGCAACACTCGCTCCTTGATTTCGTTGGCGTAAGAGACCACCGAGCCTTTGTAATAGGCCGAACTGCCTGGCTGGGAAGTAATCTGATGGGCGATGAAGCCGCCCGTACAGCTTTCGGCCGTAGATAGCGTCTGGTTGCGTTCCAGCAGCATCGACGCCACTACCTCCGTCATCTTCTTGTCCTCCTTGGCAAAGACATAGTCGCCGGCCAGGGCGCAGAGTTGCCCGACCAGGGCGTCCATTTCCCGGGCCAGTTTGTCCGGATCGGGACCCGATCCGGTCAGACGCAGGCGGATGATGCCGCTGTCGGGCAGATAAGCCAGGCGGATATGCGCCGGCAGGGACAACTCCCAAGGCTCCAGCAAATCGGAAAGATAGCTCTCCCCTATGCCTATGGTCTGCACCACCCGGCACAGGTAATGCTCGCCGGGCAGGAACCGCCGCTGCAAGCGGGGGATGACCTCTTCTTGCATCAAGCCGGCCATTTCGAAGGGCACCCCGGGAAGAGAAACCAACACTTTTCCCTCCTTTTCCAACCAAAGCCCCGGTGCAGTGCCCAGGCGGTTGGGCAGGATATCGGCGCCCACGGGCACCATGGCCTGGGTCTTGTTGGTCTCGGTCATGGCCATGCCACGGCTTCCCAGCAGACGGGCGACAAAATCGTAGGTGGGCTGGTCCAGGCGCAGCGTGGTATGGAAATAGTCACAGATGACCTTTTTGGTGATGTCGTCCTTGGTGGGGCCCAGCCCGCCGGTCACGATGACGGCGTCCACGGCGTGCAAAGCCTCGTCTATCTCCTGCCGGATGGCTGCCGACTCATCGCCCGTCACCACGGTGCGATCCACAAAAAAACCGTTTTTGAGCAGCATTTCGCTCATCACGGCGGCATTGCTGTTGATCACCTGTCCGATGAGCAATTCGTCTCCGATATTGATTATCCTGATATTCATTGTCGTAGTGGTTGTTCTTAATCTATATGGTCAACATCAGGCAGCCCAGGGCGGCCAACAATGTGGGCAAGCCTATCAGCGTACCCATCTTGAGGAAGTCGGCAAAGCGGAACTGCCAGCCATGGCCCGTCAGGATGGAGCGCCACATGATGCCGGCCAAGGCTCCGATGGGTGTCAGCAAGGCTCCCAGGTTGGAGCCGATCACCGTCGCATAGACAGCCGGCAGGGCCGACGACGATGGCAGATGGTCGATAACGGCCTGAAACAGGACGCTCATGGGGATATTGTTGAGCAAGTTGGCCGAGACAAACGACAGCAGGCCGTACTTCAGCACGGTGCCGCCTTGGCCGGCCAGGTCGGCGATGCGGGCCGTCAAGCCGTTTTCGGTCAAGACCAAGGTCATGACAAACATCGACAACAGGAAGGGGATGAGGGCCCAGGGGGCGCGTTCCAGACAGGCGATGACCCCCACGGGGCGTTCCCGGCGGGCGGCCGACACGAGCAAGGCGCACAAGAGCAGGCTCAAGGCGGAAACGCCTGCAATGAGCCACATTTCCAAGCCTATGTAGGAAGATATCACCAGACAGACCGTACAGACTCCCAGGTGAATGAGTCCCAACACCAGACGCAGGCGGTCGGAGATGACTATCCTCTCTGCATGGCCTTCGATCGGCGATGCCAGCTGCCGGCGGAACAACAGCCACAACAAGACCATGGCCACCAGACCGGCTGCCAAAGTCGGCGCCCACATCACCCGGAGATAGCTTACGAAATCCACGCCTCGGGCCGTCGCCAGATAGATGTTGGTCGGGTTGCCGATGACCAGGGCCATCGACCAGGTGTTGGCCGCAACAAATTCCGCACTCAGGTAGGGCAACGGGCTGATCCGGGCGTTACGGGCAAAAAAACAGATAAAGGGTGTGAACGACAGGATGATGATGTCGTTGGACGTGAACACCGTCAGCACAGCGACCGTCACATAGAGATAGACAAACAGCTTGCGCTGGCTGGTCCGGGCCTTGAGCAGGGCGATATTGGCCAGGTAGCGGAAAAAACCGAACTCGTCCAGATAAATGGACAGGATGGTCATCGAGATGAACAAGACGAGGATTTTCAGCGGATTCACCGCATTGTCGGTGGTCACGATCTCCCACAGTCCGGCCCAGGGCACCTGGGAGCAGAGGCTCAGCACCAACACTCCTCCCAAGGCCACCATCCAATAGGTGTCCATCTGCCGCCGACCCATTCTCAAACTGGGTTTCAGCAAAACACAGGCAAACATCGACACACAGGTCAGCAGGCAAATGACAACCGCTACAAGCATACCGTGGGATTCTGGCTGCAAAGATACACACATTTGACATCCCTTGAACAAGTTGACGATTTTTGCCGTATCTTCGCACTCTGAATGCCAAACAGACAGTCATGAGAATCCAGAGAATCTTTGACCTGCTCGACTGGGCGGTTGAAAAATACCCCAGGGAAGACGCACTGGCCGGCAAACGCAACGGCGTGTGGGAAATATACAGCACGGAAGAATATTACAAATACTCCCACTTGCTGGCTTACGGTCTGTATGAAATGGGGGTCCGCAAGGGCGACCGCATCGTCACCATCAGCAACAACCGGCCGGCATGGAACTTTCTGGACATGGCCATCGGCATTCTCGGTGCCGTCCATATCCCCGTCTATCCGACGCTGAACGCCGACAGCTACTACTATATCTTCAACCACTGCGAGCCACGCATGATGGTCATCTCCAATGCCTCGCAACTGCGCAAGATACAGCCGGCCCTGGACATGACGGCCACCCCGCCCGAACTCTATACCTTCGACGAAGTCCCGGGACAAAAAAGGATTTCGGACATTCTCGACCTGGGCATCGCCCATAAGGACCAGGACGAGGAAATCATCGAACAGATCAAGAAAAGCATCCTGCCCTCCGACCTGTTCTCCATCATCTACACCTCCGGCACCACCGGCGACCCCAAGGGAGTCATGCTTTCGCACCACAACCTGGTGTCCAACTTCGTGGCCCATGCCAAGGTGCAGATCAACGACCACCGGCACAAAGCCTTGAGCTTCCTGCCGCTCTGCCATATCTACGAACGCAGCCTGAACTACCACTACCAATTCCTGGGCATCGGCATCTACTATGCCGAAAACATGGGGACCATCGCCGCCAACCTCAAGGAAATACAGGCCGACGGCTTCTGCACCGTGCCACGGGTCATCGAGACCATTGCCGACAAACTCTTCGCCGCCGGTCGCGACCTGTCGCTCATCCCGCGTACCATCTACAATGGGGCCATCCGTCACGGCTATAAGTTCGACTGGGAAAAACAGAACTGGTGGTACCTGCTGTGGCATCGCTTCTACGACAGCGCCGTCTATTCCAAATGGCGCGACAACCTGGGCGGTCACCGGCTGGTCATCGTCAGCGGCGGTTCGGCCATCCAGGAACGCTTCGTCCGCCTGTTTTCAGCGGCCGGCATGCCTATCTACGAAGGCTATGGCATGTCTGAGACCTCGCCTGTCATTGCGGTCAACAACCCAGCCGGCAACCGCGTCAAGATCGGCACGGTTGGCGAAATCCTGACCGGCGTCGAAGTCAAGTTCTCGGAAGACGGCGAAATCCTGACCCGCGGACCCCATGTCATGATGGGTTATTACAAAGATCCCGAGTACACGGCCCAAGTCATCGATGCCGACGGCTGGCTGCACACGGGCGATATCGGCACCTTTGTCGATGGCACCTACCTGAAGATCACCGACCGCAAGAAGGAAATCTTCAAGCTCTCGGCCGGCAAATATGTGGCGCCCCAGATGATCGAAAACAAGGTGAAGGAGTCCATCTACATCGAACAGGCCATGGTCATCGGCGAGAACGAGAAGTTTGCCTCTGCGCTGATTGTCCCCAATTTCCAGGAGCTTCACACCTGGGCCCAGAAAAACCGCATCCGCTATCGCGACAATGCCGCCTTGATCGAGGACCCCGCCATCCATAAACTCTTTTCCAAGATCATCGAGGAATTCAACAAGACGCTGGCTCCCCACGAACAGATCAAGCGTTTCCGCCTGGTGGTGGACGAATGGACCATGTTCAACGGGCTGCTCTCCCCCACCCTGAAACTCAAACGTGCGGTACTGTACAAAAAATACGACGACCTGATCCACGAGATCTACAACAAGACCGAGGAAACCGATGTCAAAGGCAAGGTGTTCAGTCAGGACCTGTCGCACATTTCCTTCAAGTCGCTCAACAACATCAGCCTGAAGAAAATTACCAACGTCATCTCCAGCCGCAAGAAAAACCGCGATGAGCGGGAACGGCACAAAGAGGTCAAACGACTGGCCAAGGAGCGCCGCAAGAAAGCCAAGCTGGCCAGAAAGCAGGAAAAGGCCAGGGTCAAGGAACAGCAAAAACAAGCCCGTCGTGAGCGCAAAGCCGCCTGGAAACAGATGAACCGGCAGGATCGCAAGGCGGCCAAGCGGCTTTACAAACAGGAAAAAGCCCAGGCCAAAGCGATTCAGAAAGAACAGCAACAACTCAGAAACGCCGAACGCCTGCGACTGAAAGAACAGCGCAAACAGACCCGTCGCGCCATCCGCCAGCGCCGTAAACTGGCCCGGCGCATGGAAAAACAGCAGCGCAAGCAAACCCATTAACACGTAGCACTATGTCTCTTCAATGCGGAATCATAGGATTGCCCAACGTCGGCAAATCCACCTTGTTCAACTGCCTTTCCAGTACCAAGGCCCAGGCCGCCAATTTCCCCTTTTGCACCATCGAACCCAATGTCGGCGTCATCAATGTCCCCGATGAAAGACTCAACGAACTGGCCAAACTGGTGAACCCCTCCCGCATCGTGCCCGCCACGGTCGAAATCGTCGATATCGCCGGGTTGGTCAAAGGGGCCAGCCAAGGAGAGGGACTGGGCAACAAGTTTTTGGGCAACATCCGCGAATGCGATGCCATCATCCATGTCCTCAGGTGCTTCGACGACGACAATGTGACCCATGTCGATGGCCAGGTCGATCCTGTCCGCGACAAGGAAATCATCGACTATGAGCTGCAACTGAAAGACTTGGAAACCATCGAGAGCCGTATCGGAAAAGTACAGAAGCAGGCGCAGGTGGGCAGCGACAAACAAGCAAAGATCGTGTATGACGTGCTGCTCAAATACAAAGCCGCCCTGGAGCAGGGCAAATCCGCCCGGACCGTCGCGCTCGACAACAAAGACGAGGAAAAAGCCGCCCACGACCTGTTCCTGCTCACCAACAAGCCTGTGATGTATGTCTGCAACGTCGATGAATCCTCCGCCGCCAAAGGCAATGCCTACGTGGAGGCCGTTCGGGAAGCCATCAAGGACGAAAACGCCGAATTGATGGTGGTCGCCGCCAAAATCGAATCGGAGATAGCAGAATTCGAGACAGCCGAAGAACGCGAAATGTTTCTCTCGGAACTGGGGCTGACGGAATCCGGCGTGAACCGCATCATCAAATCGGCCTTCAAACTGCTCAATCTGAGCACCTTCCTTACGGCTGGCCCGCTGGAGGTCCGCGCCTGGACCTACCGCAGCGGCAGCAAGGCCCCCGTTTGTGCCGGGGTGATACATTCCGATTTTGAAAAAGGCTTTATCCGGGCCGAGGTCATCAAATACGAAGACTACTTGCACTACGGTTCGGAACAGGCCGTCAAGGAAGCCGGCAAGATGAATGTCGAAGGCAAGGACTACGTGGTGCAGGACGGTGACATCATGCACTTCCGCTTCAACGTCTGAACCGGAGACTATTTCCCTTTGATAATCCGTTTGATCTCGCTCAGTTTGTTGAGCGCTTCCAAGGGTGTCAGGTTATTGACATCCAAGTTCTTGATTTCGTCCCTGACCTGTGACAGCACCGGATCGTCCAATTGGAAGAAACTCAGCTGGTAACCCTCCCGCTGGCTGGCCAGCGAGTTGACCGGCTTGACGGAAAGCGTCCCGGCTCCCTTTCCAGCGCCCTGGTTTTCAAACTGCTGTAGGATATCGTTGGCCCGGTTGACGATGCTCTGCGGCATGCCGGCCATCTTGGCTACATGGATACCGAAACTGTGTTCGCTGCCACCCTTGACCAACTTGCGCAAAAACAGCACCTTGTTGTCGGCCTCCTTGACCGAAACGTGGTAGTTGCGTATCCTGGAAAACGACTTTTCCATCTCGTTCAACTCGTGGTAGTGCGTGGCAAACAACGTCTTGGCCCGGTATTTCGGATGCTCGTGGATATACTCGACAATAGCCCAGGCAATGGAGATGCCGTCGTAGGTGCTGGTGCCCCGGCCCAATTCGTCGAAGAGCACCAGGCTTCGGTCGGAGAGATTGTTCAAAATATCGGCCGCCTCGGTCATTTCGACCATGAAAGTGGATTCGCCCAGGGAAATGTTGTCCGAGGCACCGACCCGGGTGAAAATCTTGTCCACCAGGCCTATTTTGGCGGCTTCTGCCGGCACGAAGCATCCCATCTGGGCCATGATCACAATCAAGGCCGTCTGGCGTATCAGCGCCGATTTACCGGACATGTTCGGACCGGTGATCATCAGTATCTGCTCGGTGTGGCTGTCCAGATGCACGTCGTTGGCAATGTATTTCTCCCCGTCGGGCAACTGCTGTTCGATGACCGGATGACGACCGGCCTTGATGTCTATTTCGTCCGAATCGAGGACCTGGGGTCGGAAATAAAGGTTCTTTTCCGAAACCTCGGCGAAGGACAGCAGGCAGTCGAG
>JAGDCW010000016.1 GCA_017958305.1 Bacteroidales bacterium
AAATCACTCTCAGTCACTTACATGCTGTGTGGACTGATGTTCACCACCTGCCTCATCGTGGCGAACATCATCGAGCAGAAACTCATCCACATCGGTCCGGTCGAAGCGACGGCCGGCCTGCTCATTTTCCCGGTTTCCTACATCCTCAACGATGTGATAGCTGAGATCTGGGGTTATCGCAAGGCGCGGCTCATCATCTGGGGCGGCTTCGCGATGAATTTCCTGGCAGTGGCCTTTTTCCAGTTGAGCATCTGGGTGCCCGGATCGGAGCATTTCACCCACCAGGAGGCCTACACGATGGTGCTCGGCAGCACACTGCGCATCACGCTGGCCAGTTTTGTGGCTTTTTTGTGCGGCTCTTTCATGAACGCCTATGTGATGAGCCGCATGAAACTGCGCGACGAAGGACGCCGTTTTTCGCTGCGCGCCATTGTCTCCACGCTTTTCGGCGAGGGCTGCGACTCGCTGGTGTTCTTCCATCTGGCTTTCCTGGGACTGGTGCCTTATCCGGCCATCGTCACGCTGGTGCTCACGCAGACCTTGATGAAGACCGGCTACGAAATCCTGGTGCTGCCGTTGACCAATTGGGTGGTGAACAAGCTCAAGCGGTGGGAACAGACCGATGTCTTCGATCATGACGTGTCGTATAACCCGTTTAAGATCAGAGAAGTGTAGTTTTGACGAAAAATGTTTCCCCGGTGTAGCGAATCTTATGGTGCGCACGTCTATGAATGTGATTTTTAACCAAGCAAAGATGATACGAACGATATCGCCCAAAACGGTACTCGGTACCGGCCTTGTGGCTGTTGCCATGTTTTTTTGTGCTTGCAGCTCGTCTGTGGACGGTCTGTCCGAAGGCAAGGGCCTGGATGGCTACTACGATTCGTCGTCCGATTCGCGTTGTTCCATTTCGCCCAATCGGCAGGAGTCCGCTGGCTCCGGCGTGGTTACGGCCGGCGAGTGGAACGACCTGGACCACTGGTATTTCTGGCGCAATCTGATGGCCACCCAGAACGACAGCACCAAGTACTACACCTATCCCCCTTATTGGCATTACAATACGGCCAACCGTATCGGCGTGAAACTGACCGGCAGCGACGGCCAGGCGCTGATCAATGCCGAGGTTCAGTTGCGCCGGGGCGACTCCCTGCTTTGGAGCACCCGTAGCGACAACCAGGGTCGGGCCGAGCTCTGGCTGGGACTCAACGATCAAGAACCGGCTGCGCCTGCTTTGGAACAGTGTGCTTTGTATGTCAATACCCTGCCTGTTGCGGCCGCCTTGCAAAAGGATACGCTCAACGAGTTGTCACTGCCTTTCCTGGCTCCCACCAACAATCGGGTGGAACTGGCTTTCGTGGTGGATGCCACGGGCTCGATGGGCGACGAAATGGCTTTCTTGAAAAGCGACCTGACCAATGTGGTGGGCCGGGTTGTGACATCCAATACGTCGCTGCAGATTTTCACGGCAGCTGTCTTCTATCGTGACGAAGGAGATGCCTATGTGGTGAAGCATCAGGAGTTTACCGACGATCTGAACAAGACGGTGAAATACATCAAGGCCCAGTCGGCCGATGGCGGCGGGGATTATCCCGAAGCGGTGCATACGGCTTTGAAAACCACCTGGTCCGATTTGCAGTGGTCTGCCGCGGCCCGTACGCGCATCGCCTTCCTGCTGCTCGACGCTCCCCCTCATTACGACGAGCAGATCATTGCCGACATACACCGTTCGGTGCGCGAGTTCGCCCGCAGGGGCATCAAGGTGATACCTGTCTCGGCCAGCGGCATCGACAAATCCACGGAGTTTCTGCTGCGCTACCTGGCCATGGCCACCAACGGCACCTACGTCTTCCTGACCGACGACAGCGGTGTGGGTCTGCCGCACCTGACCCCTTCGGTGGGCGAGTACGAAGTGGAGCATCTCAACGACCTGCTGGTACGGCTCATCTGCAAGTACAGCGAATAGCGGGAGATTTTTTGCTTTTGTCTTATATCTGAATTACCTTTGAGGCCTTGCTTCAAAGGTAATTTTTTTAATACGTCCCGATATGAAGAAACTGTCATTGTTGGCCCTGGCCGTCCTGTTGCTGACGGCTTGCGGCAAAGAAAAATCCGTCCAGCTGACCGTAGTCAACGATTCGACCATCGACCGTCAGCAGGAAACCGTCGAATTCTGCATGAGAAAGATCGCTCCCGTCCTGGGCATCGAACGCGGTGCCTCGGTGGTGGTCTATGATGCCGGGGGGCAGGAAGTGCCTTCCCAGATGCTGAAGAACGCTTGCGCCTTCGGCCGGCTTATCTTCCAGGTGAGCCTCAAGGCCGGTGATTCGGCCGTGTTTACTGTCAAGCCGGGCATCCCGCAGGAGTATCCCTGCCAGGCTCAGGCCACTTTCGTGCCGCGCCGCAAGGACGATATGTCGTGGGAGAACGACCGCACCATCTTCCGTATGTACGGACCGGCCCTGGCCACCGACAAGGACGAACCGCTCATCAGCGGCGGCCTGGATCTGTGGGTCAAGCGCGTACCTGCCCTGGTGAGCCAGCGCTGGTATCAGGACGAGTTCGACGGCAAGGCTGTCTATCACAAGGACAACGGCGAAGGCCTGGATTTCTATTCGGTGGGCAAGAGCCTGGGTGCCGGTGGCATGGCTCCCTTTGTCAACGGCAAACTCTGCCTGGTGGGCAACAACTTCCAGCGTTACGAGATCCTGGAAAACGGCCCGATCCGCACTTCTTTCCGTCTGGAATACGACGCCTACGATGTCAACGGCCGTCAGGTGAGCGAAAAACGCATCGTCACCTTGGACGCCGGTTCGATGCTCAACTGCTTCACCATCGTCTATGACGGACTGGAAGAAGGCACCACGGTGGCCGCCGGCTTCCCCTTCCGCGGTTTCCCGCAGCCGGCCGGCAAGCAGAAAGCCCAGCCCACGCTCGAAGCTTTCGGCGATGTCAACATGAATCCCGAAGCAGGCTATGTGACCTATGCCGAACCCGACAACGAGGAGAACGGCATCATCTATCTGGGCAGTGTCATGGGCGTGCCCTCCACGGTGTTGCTGGCCGACGGCCATGTGCTCAACTGTGTGAAGTATGATGGCAAGCCCGTGGTCTATTACTCGGGCGGTGCCTGGAGCAAGGGCGGTTTCGCCACTTTGGCCGACTGGACCGCCTATGTGGCCGATTTTGCCGCCCGTCTGCAGTCGCCGCTGAGAACCAGTGTCAAAGACTGCTGCGGCACGGAGAGTTGCGAACATTAATCTTTTCAATTTGCGATGATGAGACATTTCAGACTGACATTGGTCTGCTTCCTGTTGGGAAGCATGATGATGACGGCCGCCGGCAAAGTGAAGGTGGCCTGTGTGGGTAACAGCATCACCTATGGCGCCGGCATCACCAACTCGGTGCGCGACGGCTATCCCGGCCTTTTGTCGCAGATGCTGGGCGAGGGCTACGAGGTGCGCAATTACGGTGTGAGCGGCCGCACGCTGCTGCTCAAGGGCGACCGGCCCTGGACCAACGAACCCGAATACCAGGCTGCGTTGGCTTTCTGTCCCGATATTGTCACCATCAAGTTGGGCACCAACGACACGAAGCCTTTCAACTGGGTCTATGGCAATGAGTTCCCGGCCGATTTGGAGAAACTGGTGCGCTCTTTCCAGGCCCTGCCTTCGCATCCCAAGGTGATCCTCTGCTATCCGGTGCCGGCCTACCGTCTGGACTGGGGCATCAACGACTCGATCATCAAGAACGGGGTGCTGCCCTACATCGACCAGGTCGCTGCCAAAACGGGGGCCGATATCCTGGATCTTTACACGCCTTTCACGGGCAAGCCCGAGCTCTTCGTCGATCAGATCCATCCCAATGAGCAGGGTGCCCTGGAACTGGCCAAGGTGTTCTACCGCAAACTCACGGGCCGTCCCGCTCCGGCGGGTTTCCAGCCTCAGGCCTGGCCGGGTGTGAAATCGCAGTGGGAAGGTTACGACTGCTATCATTTCAACTACAAGGAACGCCAGGTGAGGGTAGTGGTGCCCAAGCAGGTGGCCGAAGGCAGTCCCTGGATCTGGCGGCCGGCCTTCTTCGGTGCCTTTGCCCAGGTTGACA
Organism: Bacteroidales bacterium; assembly: GCA_017958305.1. Taxonomy (GTDB): domain Bacteria; phylum Bacteroidota; class Bacteroidia; order Bacteroidales; family UBA1402; genus UBA1757. Next base: position 4,102 of record JAGDCW010000016.1, read on the forward strand.
AGGCCCTGCTCGAGAAGGGCTGGCACGTGGTCTTCATGGACCTGGCCGACGAGTATGCCCGTCCCGACGCCCTCAAGGCCGGCGATGCCCTTTACAAGTATTTGACCCAGCGCTACGGCCTGGCCCGGAAGATGACCCTGGAGGGTTTCAGCCGGGGTGGCATGTTCGCCATCAACTGGGCTGCCGGCTACGGCCACAAGGTGCAGTCGCTCTATCTGGATGCGCCGGTGTGCGACGTGCTCACCTGGCCGGGTGCCAAGAATCCGAAATGGGCCGCCAACTGGCAGCAGTTCCTCGACAGCTGGCAGCTGGACAATGAGTCGGTGACCGGCTTCAAGGACAATCCCATCGACAAACTGGAGGCTGTGGCCAAGGCTGGCATCCCCATCATTGTGGTGGCCGGCAAGAAGGACAAGACCGTGCCCTACAAGCAGAACACGGCCCGTCTGGTCAAGGACTACCGTGCCCTGGGCGGCGATATCGAGGTGATAGTCAAGAAAAAAGGCGACCATCATCCGCATAGCCTCGACGATCCGACCCCGGTGGTGGATTTCCTCGAGCAGCATCGGTGAGCGATTGGATGTCTTTTTTATGAAAATTGCTATAAATTATATGTTGGCGAAAGTTAATCTTTCTATTGGAAGATTGCTCATCTGAAATCTTTTTCTACATTTGGAGGTTTGTTATAGCCTTTAGGCTATGATTGAAAATAACACTCCAAACAGATGAAGAAGATGAGCCGACTCAACACCATGGTTCTCGCAGGATGCGGCCTGGCCCTCCTGCTCGGAACCGCTTGTACAGGCGCCAGTGCTCCCCTCGACAGGGAAGCGCTGGTGTTGCGTAATACAGTCTGCGTAAACACAGTTGATTCCCTGTCCTCCCTGTCGGTAGGCAACGGCAATTTCGCCTACACGGTCGATGCCACCGGCCTGCAGTCCTTCCCGCAGCGCTACCGCCTGGGCATCCCCCTGGGCACCCAGTCGCAATGGGGCTGGCACAGTTTTCCCAATGTCAACGGATATCGGCCCGAAGAGGCCTTGAAGGTATATCGCTTCCGCGATCGCGACGAACTCTACGCCGTACAGTTCAATGAGCGGGGACGCCAGCAGCAGGCGGCCGACTATTTCAGGGTGAATCCCCATCGGCTGCATCTGGGCTATGTCGGTTTGGAGATGACCGACAGCCAAGGCCGGATCCTGGGTCCCGAAGCCCTGAGCGACATCGACCAGCGGCTGGACATGTGGAAGGGGGTCATCGACAGCCGTTTCAAAGTG
>JAGDCW010000017.1 GCA_017958305.1 Bacteroidales bacterium
AAGAGGCTGTCGGACGACTCTCCTCCGACAAGAGGCTATGTCGGATTCCCGCCTCGATGGCGGAGCATCGAGGCGGAGGTCCGACTTGCCTGCCGCAGGCAGGCAAACGCAAGCAACCAGCCTCAGACGACTTTCGAAAGCGAGCTTTCGACGCGGTCTGAGGCTGGTTGCTTGAGCCTCTTGTCGGATTCGAACCAACGACCCCGAGATTACAAATCACGTGCTCTGGCCAACTGAGCTAAAGAGGCAGGTGGGAAAGCGATCTATATCGCGCCGCTACAACCAAACTACCCTTGCTGCCGTCAAGCCCTGGGGGGATTCGCAGGGAGCTGGCCGTATAGGACTTTCCCGGCGGCAAAGGTACACAAAAAACTCGTTGCGTCAAGCCTTTCAATAAAAAATTGTATTACCTTTGCCAGTCATTGACACAACAAAAAACAAACCACTATGGATAATCTGCAACCCGACAATCAGCTTCCCGCTATGGAAAATGTCGCCGGAAAATACCGCGTAGCGGCCCAGTATGGACTCTATCTCGGTGTGTATATGGGCGTGTTCTACCTGCTCGGCGCGTTCTTCCCCAACCAGGGTCTCCTCAAGACGCTCTGCTCGCTGGCCAACCTGGCCATGTTCTTCATCGCCTACTACATGGTCAAGAGATACCGCGACCAGTATATGGGCGGCTATATCAACTTCCGGCAGGCCTGGAGTTTCAGCTTCTGGCTCTACACCTTCACGGCCATCATCCTGTCGGCCTTCACCTTTGTCCACCTGCAGTTTCTGCAGCCCGACTTCCTGGCCGATACCATGACCCAGGTGCTGACCATGCTCGAAGAAATGAACTATCCTTCCGAGCAGATGGATGTCCTGATCGACTTCGGAGTGCCCTCGGCCATCCAAGTGACCTTTGTCTATCTTTGGTTCTACATCATCGGCGGCGCCCTGTTGTCGCTCATCAACGCTGCCATCGTCAAGAAAGAGAACCTTTTCCAGGAACCTCAGCAGCAAGCCTGACATGGATATCAGTATCGTCATACCTCTCTACAACGAAGCCGAATCGCTCAACGACCTGTTCGAGTGGATCCAGCGCGTCATGACCGAGCAACAGCTCAGCTACGAAGTGATTTTTGTCAACGACGGTTCGACCGATGCCTCGTGGCAGGTGATCAGCGAGCTTCAGGCCAGCCATCCCGAGATTGTCAAGGGCATCAAGTTCCGTCGCAACTACGGCAAGTCGCCGGCCCTGTACTGCGGCTTCAAAAAGGCCGAGGGCGACATCGTCGTCACCATGGACGCCGACCTGCAGGACAGCCCCGAGGAGATCCCGGAGATGCGCCGCATGATACTCGAGGAGGGCTACGACCTGGTATCGGGCTGGAAAAAGAAACGCTACGACTCCAAACTGGCCAAGAACATCCCTTCGAAACTGTTCAACGCCACCGCCCGCAAGATCACGGGCATCAAACTGCACGACATGAACTGCGGCCTGAAGGCCTACCGCCGCGAGGTGATCAAGAACATCGAGGTGTATGGCGAAATGCACCGCTACATCCCCTACCTGGCCAAGAACGCCGGTTTCGACCACATCGGCGAGAAAGTGGTCCATCACCAGAAACGCAAATTCGGGCGCTCCAAATTCGGCGCCAGCCGCTTTATCCACGGCTACCTGGACCTGCTCAGCCTGTGGTTCCTGTCGAAGTTCGGCAAACAGCCCATGTATTTCTTCGGCCTCGTCGGCAGTCTGCTGTTCCTGCTGGGCTTCATCGCGGTGATTGTGATCGGTGCCATGAAACTCTCGGCCCTGCACAAGGGTGTACCGGCCCCGCTGGTCACCGACATGCCCTACTTCTACCTGGCCCTGACCTGCATTTTGCTGGGCACCCAGCTCTTCTTGAGCGGTTTCATCGCCGAAATGATTTCACGCAACGCTCCCGAGCGCAACAACTATATCATTGAGAAGGAAATTTAGTCTATACCGGGCTTGGCCGCTTTGGCTACTGGGAATTTGTCTGCTGGGACTTTCCTGCGGCGGCAACGGAAGCGACAACTGCTACACAGAGACCGATGTCTTTCTGGGTGTTGCCCTGCGTCGTATCGACACGACCCACACCGAAAGGCCCTGCACGCTCAAGGTCGTTGTGCGCGGCCTCGACCAGGAGACCGCCCTCTATGACACGGTGAGTCTGAGCTCGCTTCAACTGCCCCTGCAACCCACGCTCAACCAGACCGACTACCTGCTGCGCATGACAGCCGACTCTGTCTGGTACAGCGACACCCTGCATATCCACCACAGCAACCAGGTCCGTTTCCTGTCCATGGAATGCGGCGGCATTGTGACCCACCGGCTCACCGGGTTGGAGACCAGCCGCAACTATATCCAGGAGGCTGTCGTCCTCGACGACCAAGTGGTCAACCAAGCTACCGTCCATGTCAAGATTTATGTGCCATAGCAAAATCGTCGCGGTGACAGGACTGCTGCTCTTTTTCCTGCCGCTTTGGTCGGCCCCCAAGGAACGGCCCTCGTCGCCCCGTGACTCCATCCTGTACCACGGCAGCTACCTGGGCACCGATTTGATGCAGGACGCCTTGACAGCCATGGGCAAGAACGGCCAGCTCAGCCTGATGGCCGATGTCAACCTCTACAACAAATACCTGCCCACCCTGGAAGTGGGCTATGCCCCCTGGTCGATGGCAGCCTACGGCATAGAGGCCGGGGGACAGGGCTATTTCGGCAAAATCGGTGTCAACCTGCCCATCTCGTATTTCGGTCCGAATGCCGAAAACATGTTTTTCGGCGGCCTGCACTACGCCTTCGGCCTTTACGACTATCACCTGCAGAACGTCCCCTTCCAGGCAAGCTATTGGAACACAGCCTATACCAGCCACTTCATGGAGGAGCATTCCAACGCCCATTGGCTGGAGATTGCCGGAGGCCTGCGCATGCAGATCAGCGGCCCGCTGTTCCTGGGCTGGACGCTGCGCTGGAAAAGGGCCTTGAAGATTCCCGACGGTGCCCATGGCGCCGCACCTTTTGTCCCCGGGTTTGGCAAGAACCAGACTTCCAACTATTCCTTCGGCTTTTGTATCTATTACCGGCTGCCCTGGTAGGGGCCGGCCCATTTTGTCATGAACAGATCACACCTATTCCGCCGGGTACAGACAAGCCTTCTATGCGTCCTGCTCATTGCCGGCCTCACGGCCTGCCACCGGACGGTCTATCGGCAACATGCCGGCGAGGTGTTCCACACCACCTACCACATCCAGTATAACGCAAAAGAAGACCTGCTGGACGAGATAGTCGCACGCCTGGACAGCATCAATGCCTCGCTGTCGATGTTCAACCCCCAGTCCACCCTGAGCCGCATCAACCAGGCCCCCGCCGGTTGGGTGGACATCTCCGACGACCGGCTGGCCTGCCTGCTGATCGGCAAAGCCCTGGAGATATCCCGCCTGACGGACGGCGCCTTCGACATGACCGTCGCCCCGCTGGTCAACCTCTGGGGTTTCGGCTACCAAAAGGACAGCCAGCCCAGCCGGCAACGCATCGACAGCATCATGGACTTCACCGGCTACCGGCGCATCGACCTGGATCGGGCCAGCGGCAGACTCTACAAGAGCGACAGCCGCTGCTCGCTCGATGCCTCGGCCATTGCCAAAGGCTATGCCTGCGACGTGGTGGCCGAATTGCTCGAAAGCCGCCGCATCGGCGACTACCTGGTCGAGATTGGCGGCGAGATCCGCCTGTCGGGGCACAATGCCAAGGGAGAAATCTGGAAGATAGGCATCGACCGGCCCATGGACGATCCCATGGCGGCCCATCGCGAGTTGCAGTCGGTGCTGCAGCTCACCGGCAAAGGAATGGCCACCTCGGGCAACTACCGCAACTTCTATCTGCAGGGCAACCGCAAAATAGCCCATACCATCGACCCCAAAAGCGGACAGCCCGCCCAGAGCGGCCTGCTCAGCGCCACGGTGACCGCCCCCGACTGTCTCACGGCCGACGCCCTGGCCACCGCCTTCATGGTGATGGGTACGGAAAAGGCCGCCCGCCTGGCGGACAGCCTTCCCGATATTGATGCCTATCTGATTTACAGCGACGAGCAGGGCGATTTTCAGACTTGGTGCAGCACCCCCCTGCAAGACTGCCTCAAAGAACTTAAATAGACAGGGTCCGGAGCACCTTGAGCAGCTCGGGATCGATGGGTTTGTCGTTTTTGATGGCCTTGGTGAAAGGCACGGCGACAATCAGGTTGTTGTTGATACCCATCATCACATTGCGCTGACCGTCCAACAGGGCCTCGACGGCTGCTTCGCCCAGGCGGCTGGCCAGGATGCGGTCGTAGGCCGTCGGCGATCCGCCCCGCTGCACATGGCCCAGGATGACCACGCGCACATCGTAGCCGGGGTATTCGTTCTTGACACGCTCGGCATAGTGCATGGCGCCCCCTGTGATCTCGCTTTCGGCCACCAGCACGATACTGCTGTTCTTGGACTTGCGGAAACCATGTTCGATGAGCTCGGCCAGCTGGTCAACCTCGGTCGATATCTCCGGGATGATGGCCGCCTCCGCGCCCGAGGCGATGGCGCCGTTCAGGGCCAGGAAACCGGCATCGCGCCCCATCACTTCGATGAAGAACAGCCGCTCGTGCGAAGAAGCCGTGTCGCGCACCTTGTCCACGGCATCCAGGATGGTGTTCAGGGCCGTGTCGTAACCGATGGTGAAATTGGTGCCCCAGATGTCGTTGTCGATGGTGCCGGGCAGGCCGACGATGGGGAAATCATACTCGGAGGTGAACTGACGGGCACCGGTCAGCGTACCGTCGCCGCCGATGACCACCAAGGCGTCGATTTCCTCTTTCTTGAGCGTTTCGTAAGCCTGCCGACGGCCTTCGGGTGTACGGAACTCGTCGCAGCGGGCCGTTTTGAGGATGGTGCCGCCCTGCTGGATGATATTGCTCACATCCTGGGTCTTGAATTCCTTGATCTCATCGGTGATGAGGCCTTTGTAGCCACGATAGATACCTTTGACCCTGAGGCCGTTGAATATCGATGCACGGGTCACCGCCCGGATAGCCGCATTCATACCGGGGGCATCGCCGCCGGAAGTAAGAATGCCGATTGTCTTGATTGCTGCCATAGCTCTATTGAATGATGATGTTGTTGTATTGGTTACCAGCGCAGGCAATAGCGCTGGGAAGGTATGTCTTCGCGGAAAAACAGCCAGCCGCAGCCGAAGGCTTCGATGGCCAGGGTCACGCCCTCCATATCGGCCAGCTGCTGCCAGGAGCGATGTTTGTCGCGGCTGTCGTGAATGCCCAGGACCACCATCGCGCCCCGACGTTCCAGTTTGTCGGCGGCCACGGCGGCCGAACAGGCCAGTTCGTCGGCCGTCAATGAGGGATGGAAGACCGCCAGCGCGCAGGGATAGTCGCTCATGGCTGCCTGGATGGCTTGCCCGTTTACCTGGTCCATATAGATGAAAGAGGTCTTGAGGCAGCCACGCTGCAAGTACTGCGCCGTCACTCCGTCGCCCCGGCCGACCTCGAGGGTGTTGTCGGGCTGCAGGTAAAGGCTCAGCCGGAAGAGCATCCGACCCTGTTTCCACGGCAGGCATTGCCGGCGCACCCGGGCACTGAGCGTGGCGCGGAT
>JAGDCW010000100.1 GCA_017958305.1 Bacteroidales bacterium
GCCGACCCCCATTTGCCGGAGATTCCCCGCAGGGTGTTCGAAGCCGGGCTGCTGAATCCCGGCGGCTGGCTGGTGGTCGAGCATTCCAAGGCCAATGATTTCAGCCAGGAAGCCTATTGGCAGGATATGCGTTCCTACGGCAGCGTCCATTTCAGCTTCTTCCAAATGCCGGAAGAGGATACTTCCTTGGATAAAACAGAGATGTAAGCCATGAACAACATTACCCCCGTCCATAGCCAAGATGAGCTGCATGCCAGGCTCCTGGCCATCACCGGCGCTTATCCCCAAGACCAAGTGTTCCTGCTTTGCGACAGCAACAGCCATCGGCATTGCCTGCCATTGCTGCGAAGGGGCAAGCTGGAAGCCTTGCTGCCCGAGACACATGTCATCTGCCTGCCCGCCGGCGACCAAAACAAAAACATCGACTCGCTGTCGCTCATTTGGCAGACACTCAGCCGGAACGGCGCCACCCGGCATGCACTGCTGCTCAACCTGGGCGGAGGAATGATCACCGACATCGGCGGTTTCGCCGCCGCCACCTTCAAGCGAGGCATCGGCTTTGTCAACCTGCCCACTACGCTGCTGGCCTGTGTCGATGCGGCCCAGGGAGGCAAGACAGGCATCAATTTCAACGGCCTGAAAAACGAAGTCGGGGCCTTTTGTCCGGCCCGCGAAGTGCTGGTCTATCCGGCCTTCTTCCAGACGCTCGGCAAGAGCGACCTGGCCTGCGGCTATGCCGAAATGCTCAAACATGGGCTTTTGTCCACCCCCGGGCATTGGCAGGAAGTGATCCGTTTGGAACTTGCGGATGTTTGCCAGGCCGGCTTTTCCGGGATTTTGATGCGTTCGATGCAGGTCAAGGCCGATATTGTGGCCCAAGACCCGACCGAAAACGGACTGCGCAAGTGTCTCAACCTGGGACATACCGTCGGACACGCTTTCGAAAGCTGGTCCCATGAGCAGCAACAGCCTGTGCCGCACGGTTACGCCGTAGCCTGGGGCCTGATATGCGAACTCTACCTGTCGATGCGCCTGCTCGGCTTCCCCAAAGAGCCATTCCAACAGACCATCTATCGCATCAAGGAAGTGTTCGGCGCCCTGCCCTTCTCATGCAAGAACTACCCGTCCTTGATTGAGAAAATGCATCACGACAAGAAGAACAGCGGCGACAAAATACAGTTCGCCCTCCTGTCGGACATCGGCCAAATCCACATCGACCAGGTAGTCGATGAAAAGACCATCGAAGAAAGCCTGGATTTCTATCTCGATTTCATGGGATACTAAAAAGGCCTCAAATCTGTTGATTTGAAGCCTTTTGAAAGTCGGGATGAGAAGATTCGAACTTCCGACCCCACGCCCCCCAGACGCGTACTCTAAACCGGACTGAGCTACATCCCGAATTCGGGGGACAAAGTTAATGAAAGCCGAGGAAATTCCCAAAAAATTTTTTTGAATGGATTTTGCATGGCCCGGGCGGGACAAAGCTTGCTTTGGACAGACCGGCCATGCAAAAGACATTAAGCAAACGAAGTTTGCTGGATTTCCGAGGCGCATCTTAACTCCTCCGCCTGTGAACAGGCGGGAAAGTTATTGAAAGCCTGTGAACAGGCGAGAAAGTTAATCCTCCGCCTGCCCCCTACATCTTAACCAACCCCTTGGTTTGCGTAAACGACTTCAAGAGCGTCCCCGCCGTATAACTGCCATCCAAAGCCCAACCATTCCACTGGCTGCCCCCGGCGACCGAGCCACCCTGAAAGAGACTGTAGGCCGACCCCGTCACAAGCGAAGGCGCGGAATAGACCAAATTGAACGCCACACTGTAGCTTTGCGGCAGGACGTAGCTCATCAACAATTGGCCGCCGGCATCGGCCAGGCAGAAAAGCTCGCCGGCAGCGAAGTCTTTCGTGGCCGCATAGCTGACGGCATTCTGGGAGTTGGAATAAGTGGTGGGCTTGCTGTTCTTGTTGCCTACGGCCAAGACCGTTCCGCCGGTGATGCGCAAGATGCCGTCGGTTTCGAAGCCGCCCTTCTTATCGACGTTGCCGCCGACAGCCAGCACCTTGCCTCCCGATATGGTGATGCCTCCCTTGCCATCCAGCCCGTCGTTGGCTTGACTGTGGGCATAGAGTTCCCCATCGCTCACCACAATGGTCGTGACCGCGGCCACCGCATCACCCTGGGCCTTTGCCTGACAACTGCCCCCCGACAGGTGGAAACTGCTGTCACAGTCGATGCCGTCGCTCCATGCCGAACCGGCCGACAACACGCCGCCTGTCATCCAGACATGGGCACCGGTCTTGACAGCCTTGGCAGCCGAAGCAAGCGTTTCGCTGTAAACATATTTTTCGCCGTTGGTCTCGATTGTCAAGGAACCCGATTGCATATACAACGAATGGCCCGTCTTGACGCCCTTGCCGCCTGCTCCACTTGCCAGGATGCCGACATCCGCTCCGGAGACATACAGGTTGCCGTCGGCCTTGATGCCGATGCAGGCCGTCACGTCCATTTCCGTCTGGTCGTACATGCCGCCGCCTTCAAGACTCAACAGCATGCTGCCACCGCTGAGCGAAACCGAGGCATCGGACTTCAAGCCCTTGGCGGCCGTCCCTCTCAATTGAGCAATCGCCAGACCACCTTGGAAATAAATGTTGCCTGCCGCATCAAAGACGTTCGCCTTTTCGGCCGCGCTCTCCACCATCAGGCTGCCACCGGTCATCTGTATGTAGGAACCTTCCGACTGACAGGCGTCGTCCGTGCCGTCGATGGTCAGCTCACCGCCCGAAATAACGATGGCCTGGGCTGCGTGAATGCCGTCCTTGGCCGCTGTGATACCGTATTTGCCTTCCTGGACAAGGACCGAGGCCTTGCCACTGATGGCATGGGTATAAGCACTGACCAGGGTCAGATGGCCCTTCCCGGCCAAAACCAGGGTGCTGTCCGAGCGGATGCAACCCTTTTCCTCGCTGTCGGCCGGGCTGTTGTCGGTCAACACGTTGTTGGTGTCGTCGTTGACATAGACGATATTGCGATGCGTGCCTTTCAGTCGCAAAGGAGGCAGGCCGGCCGCACTTGTCAGGAACACGCTGTCGAGCACCACGTAGACATCGCTGTCGCTGCTCACCGTCAGGGAGCCGTTGTCGCTCTGCCCTTTCAGCACATAGTTGATGTTCATCGAAGAGACGATACCCACATGGCAGCCTTCGCACACAACCCTCACCTCTTCGGGAAAAGCATTGGCCACCCGAACCGAATCGCCATCGTAATACACATAGACAGCCGAGGAGTCCAACACGACGGTCTGTTGTGAGTCGTCCGGAGCCACCAGCGTGTCGGTCGGGATGACATTGTCGTCGCCCCCCTCACCGGGATGGTGCTCGTTTTGGCATGCGAATGCCAGTACACAGAGCAGCAGGATGGCCAAAGGCAGATAAAGCGGTTTGTTCATAGTGTCTCAGATGGCTAAAAAGAATAGATGTATCCCAGTCCGAAGGTCAGTTGCACGGCCTGGTCCCAAGTGACCGATTTCAAGACGGTGCCGGCGCTGTTCGCATCGATGTTCTCGTCGCGGCAATAGTCGCCGAGCAAGTAAAAATCCATCGCATGCGCCTTGGAAAACTTGTATTCTGTGCCCAAAGCCGCACGGTAGCGGCAAATATAGACATCGTGATATCCCGACAAGAACCAGCCTTTCTCTCCTTCCGACAAACCCGAAGGAGCCTGGTACTGCCAGGTCGTGGTATTGAAGACAGCATCGACACTGGGGGCGTTCAAGGTGTTCTTGAGTTCCAGGAACACATAGGGCGTCCATGTCTTGTCTATCTTGTAGGCAGCTTTGACACGGCTTTTCAGATACAAGGCGTTGCGCGCCTGTTCATACTCGTTCATGCTGCCAGGCCTGTGATTCAGTTGCAGGCGCTCCTTGAGGGAAAACTGCCAGGGACCGTCCCTGTGGCTGGCCGTCAGATCCAGGCTGACGCGATGACGGGGGCTGTACTCCCGCTTGGCATTGACACGTTCCATAAAGGAGTAGCTCAAAGCGCCCTTGAGCCAAGGCTGCAACTTGTAGCTGGTGCCCACTGTCATCTGGTAACGCCCCGGCCGGCCGAAATTGTCGATGACACGTATCTGCTCTTCGGTAAACACATGAAAGCCTTTGAATACTTTCATGTCCAATTCCACCGAAAGGCGGCCACGATAATCCGTCTCCAAGTCGTTGTCGGTGCCCTGGGCCCGCAACAAGGGGCACAAGGCCGTCAGTACCATTACCAGAAGAACAACCTTTCTCATTGTTCGACAAACTGCTTGGCTTTGGTCAGATGGTTGATCGTGTTGGTTTCCCCCTTGCCCAGTGTGTAGTACACTTTGATGAAGGCCGCATCGCGAAGGAAATCCACATGGCCCACCTCTATGTTGTCGATCTTGACACCGACCCGTTTCTCCAGGTCGGCGATCAGTTCTTCACGTCTTTCCGGGACGATCAGTTCGATGCGGTCGTACAACACCAGTTTGGCGGAAGTGTGCCGCAACAGGCGCTCGCTTTCCAAGATGAGGATCAGCAACAGGATGAGCACATTGACCAGCACCAGGACCATCACGCTGCCCACAGACAGCGCATAATGGGGCGTGGTGGCGACATCGGTCACATGATAGAGGGGCGCCAGTCCGTTGACGGCGGCCAAGGCGATGATGACAAACAGGTAGGTCATCTCACGGATGGGCACCGTTTCCGTGCGGTAGCGGATCACACCGAATATGGCAAACAGTCCGAGCGTCAGGCCCACCCCGATGGAGACATTGCCCATGACATAGAGCAAAGCCAGCATGGCCGAGGAGAAAACCATGAACGTGAAATAATAGTCACGGCGACGGCTCTTCTTGTAATAGAAAAACTGCACGATGAGCCAGCACACAAGCAGGTTCAGGAAGAAACGGATCCCCAACTCGACCAGCTGCTGCGAAGTGGTCATCATGGCCTCCGTAAAGGTCTGGACATCCATCAGCTCGTCCTCCGGTTCCAGGTCGCCGAAAGCGGCCAGCACTTCCTCGGGAGCGGGGCGCTCGGTCTGAGCCGAAAGGGTCGAAGGCAGCGAAAGGCCCAGCAAGAGGGCGACAGCTATACAAAACAGTTTTTTCATCTGACTATAATTTTATGATGGGTCGTTTTTTCTATGCTTCTTACTTTCAATTTGAAACGATTGGATTTTATCCCCGGACGGGTGAGAGTCATCCCGATGCAGTACTTGCTCACCCGGAAAGGTTTGACGCGATGCCTGAGCAAGATGCGCTTCATGGGCGAACTGACGCGCCCGTCCTGCTTGAGTTCGATAATGACCGCTTCGGGCAATGAGGCCTCCATCCCCGTGACATGGTTGGCAAACGACACATTCGTGTCGATGGTCAGACGCTCGGTTTTGTCGGCATTGACCAAGGTGATGCGTTGGAAACGCGTCTCCATCTGAGGCAACAGATCCGTGGCCGCATAGGCGGAATGCCCGGCCAGGTAGGCGGCGGCCTCCTCGTTGGAGCGGAAATCCAGGAACAGCGACGGATCGATCATCCGGCGTTTCTTCTTGGTCCGCCCTTTGTTGTTCTTGAGTTTGATCTCCAGATATGTCTCGCCGGAATTGACATACATCCGGGTGCGCACTTTTTGCCGAAACAGGCGCCGGTTGTGGTGATCGAGATACATCTTCAGATCGGGCGTATCGTAATAAAGGCTGTTGTAGGGCGTGATCTTCAAGCCGTCGATCTCCAGGGCCCGGTAACCGGCTTCGCGCGCCGCGGCCAGCAACTGCAGCAAGACAGCCTCGTTGGTCAGATACTTCGTATCGACACGGTTCATCAGCTTGATGGCGTCCATTTCCTCAAGCCGTATGGAAGGCAGACGCTGCAAACCGTCCTGCATCTCCGCGTCGATATGGTCCTTGTCAGGAAGCATCTTGGGCTATATATTCAAAAACCTTCACTGTCAGCAGTTTGCCTTTGGCATCGTAGGTGTTTTGCGACTTCTTGCGACCGAACTCGTTGTATTCGATGGTTTTGTAGGTCTGGAGTCGCCCGCGGCGGTCGTAGGTGTATTCCTTGACGACTTTACCGGCCGCGTTGTATTCGAAACGCTTGCGCCACTTCACCCCGTCGGAGTTGTATTCGGTTTCCTCGATTTTCCGGCCATCGGGATTGTATATGGTCTCATGGTCGAGTTGCTGCGTCTTGGAGCGGGCGCTCGTGTTCCACTCCTTGATGACCAGGTTCTTTTTGTTCAAACGGGGGATGCTGTCCTGCTCCACCTGGGCGGCCAAGGAAAAAGAACACAGCAACAAGGCGCCCAGAAGCGCTGTCATTCTGTTTTTCATAAGCACAATACGTTCAAATCTATTTCTTTAAAAACGTACAAAGATAAACCATTTTTGAATAACAAAGCTGTGGTCGGACAAGAATGTCACAACCACAGCCGGTAAAAGTGTTTTATTCAGGATATGGTGAAATAACGGTTTTGACAGAGCAAGATGCCTGCAATGAAAAACAGGCTGGCATGGTGACAGCAAAATTATGTCACGTTTCGGAGATATTATCAGTCCTTCGAGACTATTTTTTGTCATTCCGTCGTTTTTTTGTTGTTGATAAAAAAATAATCTCTTACATTTGCGTCAAAAGAATGTGTAACCCCCAAAACAATGAACATGGCCACAAAAAACAACCTATTTGCCTCAAATGCAGCCTTAATAGAAGCCAAAGGCGTCGTTGTCTTCGAAGACGTGAGAGACAGGGTAATCTATGGTGAACCCTATCTTTCACCGCTGCTGATTATTTGTCTAAATCGCAGGGGAGAAACCCATGCGGACTACGACATGGTGCGCTACAATATTCAAGCAAACGACCTCAGTGTTTTCTTCCCGAATCACATCATCATCAGTGACGAAACCTCCGATAACTATATTGCCAGCATGATTGTCGTCTCGCAGCGGCTGACCGAGCAAATCAAGAAAACCAGCATTTGGCAGCAGCACCAGTTCTACCTCAAGAATCCCATTGTTCATCTCGACGAAAAACAGTTCCTCGAAGTGAACCACGTTTTCCAGCTGGTCAAAACCATGTCAGAGAGCGACATTCCCGAACGGGAAGAATGCTGCCTGTCCTTGCTCAATATCCTGACCAAGTTGGTGGACTGCTATCTGCCGAAAAGAGAAACCATTGATAATCCGAGACTGGGCAAACGCTATTTCAACGCCTTCTACGAGGCTTTGAACAAATACTACAACCAGTCGCACGACGTGGCCTTCTACGCCGACCTGGCTCACCTGTCGCCCAAGTACTTCGGCAGCATCATCACCCACGAAACCGGCATCAACGCCAGCAAGTGGATTGCCGAAGTCATCATTGTCAGGGCAAAGATGCTGTTGCGTTACAACACGCTCAACATGACCGACATCAGCGAGCAACTTGGATTCCCCGATCTGCCCTCCTTCAGTCGCTATTTCAAGACCAACACCGGGCAGTCTCCCATGGAGTACAGGAAATCCCTGCTTAGAAAATAAAGAGGGGGTCAGGCTCCCGGCTCGGCAGAGGCCTTACGGTTGGCCACACGCTTGCGCTCAATCTCATCGAGAATGATCTTGCGCATACGCATGTGCTTGGGAGTCACTTCCACGTATTCGTCCTGCTTGATATATTCCAGGGCTTCTTCGAGGGAGAAGATCACTGGCGGAGGCAGGGTCACCTTTTCGTCGGTGCCTGAGGCACGGACATTGGTCAGCTTCTTGGTCTTGTTGACATTGACCACCAAGTCGCCCTCCTTGCAGTGTTCTCCCACCACCTGACCGGCATAGACTTCTTCGCCGGGAGAAATGAAGAAACGACCGCGGTCCTGCAGCTTATCCATGCCGTAGGCCACGGCCGTTCCTGTTTCTGCTGCAATCATCGAGCCGTTTTCGCGACGTTCGATTTCGCCTTTGTAGGGTTGGAATTCCTTGAAACGATGGGCGATGACGGCTTCACCTGCCGACAAGGTGAGCAATATGCTTCTCAGGCCGATGATGCCGCGTGAGGGAATCAGAAATTCGAGATGGACACGGTCGTTCTGGGTCTGCATCTGCATGAGATCCCCCTTGCGGCGCGTCACAGCATCGATCATTTTGCTGGCAGCCTCCTCGGTGACATTGATGGTCATCTCCTCGACCGGCTCGCATTTGACACCGTCGATCTCCTTGATGATGACCCGGGGCTGGCCCACCTGCAGTTCATAGCCTTCGCGGCGCATGGTTTCGATGAGCACCGACAAATGCAGCACACCCCGGCCATAGACGGTCCAAACGTCCGAGTCGGGTTCTTTTTCCACACGCAGGGCCAGGTTTTTGTCCAGCTCACGCATCAGTCGCTCGTGGATATGACGCGAAGTGACGTACTTGCCGTCCTGGCCGAAGAAAGGCGAATTGTTGATGGTGAAGACCATGCTCATGGTCGGCTCGTCGATGGCAATCGTCGGCAGGGCCTCCGGCTCGAGGGGATCGGCAATCGTGTCGCCGATTTCGAAGTTCTCGATGCCCACCATGGCGCAAATGTCGCCCGAACTGATTTCGGAGCAATGGGTACGGCCGAAACCGACAAACTCATGCAGCTCCTTGATTTTTGATTTCAAGTGGGTGCCGTCACGCTTGATGAGCGTCACCTCCTGGCCTTCCCGGAAGGTTCCGCGGTGCACACGGCCTATGGCGATACGGCCCACATAGGAAGAATAGTCGAGCGATGTGACCAGCATCTGGGGCGTACCTTCCAACTTCTCAGGAGCAGGAATGTGCTCGATGATCTGATCGAGCAAATAGGTGATGTCACTGGTTTCGTGCCGCCAGTCGTCCGACATCCAGCCGCGCTTGGCCGAACCGTAAACCGTCGGGAAGTCCAGCTGCTCCTCGGTGGCATCCAGGTTGAACATCAGATCGAACACGGCTTCCTGCACTTCGGAAGGGCGACAGTTGGGCTTGTCCACCTTGTTGATGACAACGATGGGTTTCAGACCGATTTCCAGTGCTTTCTGCAGCACAAAACGGGTCTGGGGCATCGGCCCTTCGAAAGCATCGACCAGCAACAGGACGCCATCGGCCATATTGAGCACGCGCTCCACCTCACCACCGAAATCGGCGTGTCCCGGAGTATCTATAATATTGATTTTGACTCCTTTGTAATTGATCGACACATTCTTCGACAGTATCGTGATACCGCGTTCCCGCTCCAACTCGTTGTTGTCGAGTATCAATTCACCGGCCGTCTCGTTCTCACGAAACAATTTGCCGGCAAGCAGCATCTTATCGACCAAAGTTGTCTTTCCATGGTCAACATGCGCAATGATGGCGATGTTTCTAATTGCCTGTTCTTTCATTAGTTACCTATTATTCTTGCGTCTGATTTTTGCGACCGCAAAGATACTTCAAGACTAAAGCAAACGCAAATAATTTTGTGGTTATATTTATTATCCCGAACTTTGCGGCGCCTATACAAGCATATGACACTACTGCTGATATTTCTTTTGAGCGCCATGCTCGTCTCGTTCCTCTGCTCGGTGCTGGAGGCCACGCTGATGAGTACGCCCATTTCCTATATCACCATGCGGGAGGAGGAAGGCTACAAGCCGGCCACCTTGATGAAACGCTACAAAAACGACACCTCCCGGCCTTTGGCGGCCATTCTCACACTCAACACCATCGCCAACACCATCGGCGCCGCCGGCGTAGGCCGTCAGGCCACCCTGGTCTTCGGTTCCGCCTGGTTCGGACTGGTCAGCATCGTCACCACCATCCTCATCCTGCTGTTTTCCGAGATCATTCCCAAGAACCTCGGCACCGCCCGCTGGAGACACCTGATGGGGTTCACCGCCTATACCATACGCGGCCTGATCATGCTGCTCTATCCCATTGTCATCGGCGTGGAATGGCTGCAGAAGCGCATCACCCCCGACGATGTGCCGACGGCCGTCTCGCGTGAGGAGGTCGGGGCCCTGGCCGATGTGGCCGAAGAGGCCGGCGAACTGGACGAGGACGAAAACGAGGTCATCCAGAACATCATTTCCCTGGACGAGGTCTGTGCCAGCGATGCCATGACCCCGCGCGTGGTCTCGGCCATCGCTCCCGAATCGATGACCTTGAACCGCTTCTACAAAGACAAACGCTACCTGCACCACAGCCGCATCCCCGTCTATGCCGACAACGACGAATACATCACCGGCTATATCCTGCGCATGGAAGCACTGCAGCTGATCGCCGAAGACAAGTTCGATGTGACCCTGGGCGATATCCGCCGCGACATTCCTTCGTTCCGCGAAGACGCCACCCTGGATGTCATCTGGGACGAAATGATCTCCAAAGACGAACCCATCAGTGTGGTCATCGATGAATACGGCTCTTTCCAAGGCATCCTCACCCTGGAGGATGTCATCGAGACCATCCTGGGCAACGAAATCGTCGATGAGCGCGACGAGGTACGCGACATGCAGCAGCTCGCCAAAGACCGCTACCGCAAACGCATCATCGCCCGGGAGAAGAAATAAGTCCCTTCCGTCAAACCCATAACCATAAAAAAGGGATGGCCCGTTTTCGAGCCATCCCTTTTTGTCGGGGGGAGTATCAAAACACTACCGGATCATCACCTTGGCAGACTTGTCACCCAAACGGACAAGGTAGAGGCCCTTGCCCAGGCCGGAGATCTGATGACGTCCTTCAGCCACAGGCTTGGCCAGGCAGGTCCGACCCATCATGTCATAGACACGCAGCACGGCACCCTCCTGAGGCACATCCACCATCAGGTTGCCCTGCTCTGTCCAGCATACCAGGGAGGCCGTTTCGGCCACAATGGTCCGGATGGCGTCGGCCAGACGGTAGCAGTAGCGCGGGCCCAGATAGGTGTGATCCACACCGGCGGTGAACAGCGGCGAATCCTGGCTGATCAGGAAAGTGGCTTCGTCTTCGAAGACATCCTCGTCCAATTCGACAGCCTCCCAGTCGAGCACGCCGTAACGGTGGACCGGGACATCGCCCGAGGTCTGTTCGAGGTTGTGCTCCATGGCATCCTCATCGACACTGGGCGACATGGGGTTGGCACTCGAGGGATATTCGGGATAATACTCGCCTTCGTAGTAGTTGTTCAACACTTCGATCGTGGACGACTTGACTCCTTCCACATTGTAGAGGGCCAGGTTGCAGACCGGTTTGTTGACATCGCTCCAACGCTTGAAGAAGATGTTGTTGCAGATGTAAATCGTCACATCGCAGCCCACAGGAGAGGAGTTGAACTCCAAGAAGTTGCGGTTGCTGTCCTTGGCATTGCCACCCACACGATAGAAGAGGTTGTGGCTGATGTCGATGACAATGACAGAATCGCCGGCCGAACCGCTTCTGGGAATGTTGAACATCTGACTGCCGTGGAAGTTGGAGACGATGTTGTGGACAAAGATGAAACGCGAAATCGTGTAATCGTTCTTGCTGCTGAACTGGAAGAAGTGGGCACCGACCGAACCGTCCGGACGGGTTCCGCCCATGTTGTCGAAGAAGCTGTTGTCCACCCGGATTTCTCCAAGATACAAGTCCTTGCAATTGTTGGTGCGGATGATCATCTGGTTGTCGAGATCCTTGAACGTGCAGTGTGAAATGTGCAACAGACCGATGGTGTCGGCCACGTTGAGGAAGGCCAGGGGAGAATTGACATCCTTGTCGTAGTCGGCAAATTCGGTCGAGCCCTGCCACGTGAGGTTCTCAAGGATCAAGGTATCCAGCCGGCAGGCATTCATCGGCGTGATGGAACCGAACAGCACAGGCTGCTGTCCCTCGGCGGCCCGGATGATGAGCGTACCGCCTGTCTTGGGATAATCGAAACCGCGCTGACCCAAGATATAGGTGCCGGCCTCGTTGTCGTAGAGTTCGATGACGTCACCGGCGATGGAGATCTGCAAAGCCGTCCGCAGTTCGTCGGTATTGTGTACAGGCAATACCAGCGGCTGCACACGATCCGAATACATCACTTCGGCACCCAGATAAGTGCGTCCTTCACCCGAGTAAAACAGCGGGGAGATCTTGGAGACCGACGACAGCGTGTTGTCTTCGAAGACCTCGGTGATATTGAGCGAATCCATGGTGAGGGCGGCCACCTGTTCGATCGTCCACTGAGCGGGCGTGGTCGTCTCGACCTGGGCGGCGGCGGAAACCAGCAGGTTGTTCTTCAACTGCAGGGTATTTCTGGGTTCGGCGGCAGCCACCTCCGAAGTGAGCTGGACCTTGCCCTGTCCGAAAGCCTGGTAGAAGATGTTGTTCTTGACAGCGACAGTCAGGGCATCCTCCGCACCGTCGGCGGCATAGCGGAGGATATCGCCCGTGGCGGGCGTCTCGTTGACAAAGCTGTTGTGAATGATCGAGATCACTTCCTTGCTGCCGGTATAATCCGTCAGCGAATGGTAGGCAGGCGTCTGCCAATCGACAAAGCGGCCTCCCTGGTAATCGCGGACGACGTTCTCCTCAAAGACCACCTTGTCCATCCAAACATCGCTGTTGTCCAAGGCGATGAAGGCTTTTCCGCTCTGGCCGACATGATTGAGCCGGCTGTTGCGGACACTCAGCCGACCAACGACCAAGCTGTCGGACGAGGCTGCCTGGAACAGGCTGTTGACATGCTCGATATCGCAGTTTTCGAAATAGACACCATCGCTGACGATGTCGCGACCCTTGAGCGAGAAGAAAGGCTGGTCGGCCTCCGCGGCGGTCAGATGCAGCCCCCGGAAGGTCATCGATGTCAGATTCAAATCGCTGGCAGTCTTGATGGCACCGGCCATGCTGACGGACGTGCCGGCCTCGTAAGGTCTGAGCAACATCTTGCCACCGCCGATGTGGATGTCGTCGCCGGCCAGGCGATAGAGACCGTCGGCATCCTTGCTGGGCTTCATCTGGATGAGGATCTCAGACAGATTCAGCGAAGCATAGTCGTACGACAAGGCGGCAGCCAGCTCCGAAGAGTTCTCGACTATGGCGCCGGTGGGTACCATGTTGAAGTTGGGAGCCACGAACAAGTCGGGACTGAGCAGGTAGTTCATCGCATTGTCGATGAGTTTGTAGCCCATGTCGTTCAATGCCGGATAACCC
>JAGDCW010000101.1 GCA_017958305.1 Bacteroidales bacterium
CTGAAATTGCAGGTTGCCAGCATCTGGAAACGGGGGTCGACATTCCCCACGTCTTGGGCCTCCCACTGGGCGTTGCCTTCCATGTTCGACTGTCCGAAGCACAGGAAGATATAGAAATTCGGATCGGGCTTAGCCACCTGCTCGGCAGCAGCCTTTTCAGAAGCGGCCTTACGCTTTTGACCCGACATGCTTGCTGGCAGCACGATCAATGCCAAAGCCAGCAAAATGGTTTTTAATTCTGATTGAAACATCATGAAGAGTAATATAGTGTAGAAATCTGACGATCCATTTGTCTGGTACTCCACACACTATCAGCGGCCTCATTCATATACCATAGACGAACAGCATCATTCTCAACACTAATCAGTCGGCGATAGTGTGACCATGTTAATTCGTGACGCAGTGTGTCACGAATCGGGAAACTCCTGTAGAATAGCCTCATATAGCGCAGATTGCTTTCATCAAATCCTCTCCCAAACTCTTTGGTAAGTCTTGCTGCCAATTCTTTAAGCATGCTTTTACCATAGTCTGCCCTTAAGGCTCCTTTCTGCTCATGTTCCACTATCGACTGGCCTATTTGCCCGTGAATTCCTATTAGAAGTGCAACTCTTCAACAGTAAAGTGTCGATTTTGTTTTTGCGAAAAAAATGTCGATTCAACTTTGACAAAGTCTGCGGTATAAATCCGGCGGACTGGTAGCGAAGCAGCCCGGCCAACACCCGGAATTACTCAGCTACCGGGCGGATGGAGCGGCCCAGGTAGCGGTCGTAGTAGTAATAGCTGCGGCGGGTCACATGGCTGTCGTAGAAATAGACATACCAGGCGTCGTAGGAGTCCCTCTCGCTGAGCGACGACGACCAGTAGAGACCATAGGAGCCGAAATCGAAGTGGTTGTCGCCATGACGGTGGCCGGCGGCCGGCAGGAAAATCCAGTTGTCGGTGTAGCCGGGCTTGCGGCTGGTCACCTTGTATCCGCTCACGCCATTGATCGAAGTCCACGACCAGGAGCACTGCGTCAGCAGTTCGGTCCATTCCTCATCGGTGGGCATACGCCAGTTGCCCCCAAGACGGGCATGGGCAGCATCGTCTTCCAGCTCGAGTGTAACCTTGTTGTCGACCGTTCCATAGTCACCATCGGTGCAATACTTGGTCAAGGTGTTGTAGCTGCCGTGACACAGGAGGTAGGTCTCCCAAGTGTAATCATCCTTGGGCTCGATTTCGCCCCAAGCGTAATAGTGGCCATAGTCTTCGGGCAGGGTCGAACCCAGGTTGCAACTGGCCCACATGACACTCAGACCCAGTTCGACGGCACCCTCGGGCGCTTCGCGGGTCCTCGTGGTGAAGGTCTTGACTTCGCCGAACAGGTCTTCGCCATGAATCCGGGCGCAAGCCACATAGCTGTACTGGGCATCCATGTCGAGCGATACGGTTTTGGCGTCGAAAGTACCGTCGGGATGCAGTTCAGCCTCCAGATTTGTGCCTTCTGCCAGCAGTTTTTCCAAAGAAACAACCGAAGGACAGGAAAGGAACCAGACCTCGGTCGGTTCGGCTTCGGCGTCTAGCGGCAGACTGCCGTTGAGGGTGGCTTTGAAGGCCGAAATATTGGAGGCTTCCAAAGTGACAGGATGCTGATTGTCAGAATGATTATCCTTTTGTAGAAAGGACCATTGCTCACAAGAAGCAAAAACAAGAAGAGAAGAGAGAAGCAACAGACCGATTCTCATACAAAAGAGACAATTACAGGGTGACGAAAAATCTAAAACGTTTTAGGACTGCAAATATATAGCTTTTAATTCATATTACAACAAAAATAATTCGCCTCGACTGTTTTTTTAAATAACTTTGTGGCCTCAAAGCATAAAAACAGACTCGAAAAAAGAATACCATACATAAGAAACAACTGAAAAACAAATAGTTATAACCATTTTCCAAACAATGAAAAAGAACCAATTCAAGAAGGGAGCCTTGGCAGCCCTGCTGACTTTGTGGGCTTGTGCCCCAGCCATGGGACAGACCGGCGAAAACGCCGACGAATGGCAGAAAGAACTTTCTTCACGCATCACCGTCAACGGTTACGCCCAGGCGGGCTTCGAATGGCAAGACCCCAACGGGACGTCCACCAACAGTTTTGTCATGAAGCGCGTGCTGGTATGGGCCAAGGCCCGGGTCACCGACCGCTGGTCGTTCCTCATCATGCACAACTTTTCGGGCGAACTGCTGGAATACTATACCGACTTTCGCATCAGCAACGACCAGGCCGTCAATTTTAGAATAGGACAGTTCAAAAACAGCTACTCGCTGGAGAACCCCCTGTCGCCCTCGTCGGTCGAACTGATCGATGTCTGCTCCTTGCCTGTTTCCTGGCTGGCAGGCTCGACCGATCCACTGTTCGGTCCCAGCACCGGCCGCGACCTGGGCATGATGTTCTACGGAACGCTGTTCGACAATTTTTTGTATTATGAACTGGCTGTCATGAACGGCCAGGGCATCAACCGTCGCGACGGCAACCACGAGAAAGACCTGATTGTCAAACTTGAGGCAAGGCCCATTGACGGTCTGCGCATCGTGGCCAGCGGACAGAAGGGCACCGGACACGCTCTCGGGCTGGCCGCCTGGAACCCGACCATCGCCGTCGGCGACGACTATACACGCGACCGCTACAGCATCGGTGCCGAATACAAAATCGGCGAACTGGCTCCCGGCAAATACAAGGAAGCCCGTCCCTTCAGCCTGCGCGGCGAACTGCTGGGAGGCCGCGACGGCGATGTCAACAGCCTGGGCGGCTATTTGACCGCCTGCCTGCCAATGACCGATGGTTGGGACATCATCGCCAGCGCCGACTATCTGGATCGCAACACAGAGGTCGGCGGCTGGAGACAAGCCAATGCCACCCTGGGCGTCCAGTACTGGTTTTACAAGAAATGCCGTGTCCAGCTGCAATACAACCGCAGCATCTGCGGCGCGCTGATCGGAGATGACTACAACAGGCTGCAGACTCAGTTCCAAATCGCTTTCTAACCATCACACACAAACAATATGGCTATCAAAATCATTCTGACCATCATCTTCTTGGCCGTACTGATCGGGATCGGTGTATATTCCCGCAAACAGGCCGGCAGCGTGGATGGTTTCGTTCTGGGCGGCCGTGCCGTCGGCCCCTGGTTGTCGGCTTTTGCTTTCGGCACTTCCTATTTTTCGGCCGTTGTCTTTGTCGGCTATGCCGGCCAGTTCGGCTGGAAATACGGCCTGTCGTCCACCTGGATCGGCATCGGCAATGCCTTGATCGGCTCGTTGCTGGCGTGGATCGTCCTGGGCCGACGCACCAAACTGATGACACAGCATATCGAGAGCCGCACCATGCCCGACTTTTTCGGCACCCGCTTCCAGAGCCAAGGGCTACGGGTGGTGGCCTCGATCATCGCCTTTGTCTTTCTGATTCCCTATACGGCCGGTGTCTATAAGGGCATCTCCACCCTGTTCGAGATGGGCTTCGGCATCCCCTACGAATACTGCGTGGTGATCATGTCGGTGCTGACCGCCCTCTATGTGATCCTGGGCGGCTACAAGGCTACGGCCATGAACGATTTTGTGCAGGGTGTCATCATGCTCTTCGGCATTGTCATAGTGATTGCCGCCGTGCTCAACACCCAAGGCGGTCTGGCCTCTGCTGTCGGCAAATTGGCAACCCTGCCTGCCGACGGCCATCCCGAGCTCAACGGCAAGTTTGCCGACTGGCTGGGTCCCGATCCCTGGAACCTGCTGGGTGTGGTGGTCCTGACTTCGCTCGGCACCTGGGGCCTGCCCCAGATGGTCGGTAAGTTCTACTCCATCACCGACGAGAAAGCCATCCGCCGCGGCACCATCATCTCCACGCTGTTTGCCGTGGTCGTAGCCGGTGGTTGCTACTTTTTGGGCGGTTTTGGTCGTCTGTTCGACGCTCCCGCGCTCCTGCCCAACGGCAAACTGGCCTACGACAGCATCATCCCATCGATGCTGGTCACCCTGCCCGACGTCATCATTGCCCTGGTGGTATTGCTGGTGCTGTCGGCCTCGATGTCCACGCTGGCATCGCTGGTGCTGACTTCCTCTTCGAC
>JAGDCW010000102.1 GCA_017958305.1 Bacteroidales bacterium
ACCGGTGCCAAGGTGCTGCCCACGTATGCCCACCACGTTTATTATGTCTCTCCCGAGGGCAATGACGCCACGGCCGACGGCAGTCGGGAGCACCCCTACTACAATGTGCAGAAAGCCATCGACCGGGTCAAAGCCGGCGACACCATCTACATGCAGGCCGGCACCTACCGCTACACCGAGCGCCTCAATGCCGGTGCCGTGGGCCGTCAGCAGAGCGGCATGATCGCCCTGTTCGCCCTTGGCGGCCGGGCCATCCTCGATTTCTCGGGCATGGCCCTGGGCGACAACAACCAGGGGATGCGCCTGACGGGCAGCTATTGGCATATCTATGGAATCGACATTTGCGGAGCCGGCGACAACGGCCTGCTGATCGAACGCAACAAACCTTCGGGCGGAGGCTATGCCCAGGTGAAGGACAGCACCCATCTGGGCCATCACAATGTGGTGGAGAACTGCCGCTTCTACCGCAACCGCGACACCGGCCTGCAGATGAAGAACCTGGCCGAAAACAACATGGTGATCAACTGCGACGCCTACCTCAACTGTGATCCCGACAACGGCGATGCCGACGGCTTTGCCGTGAAGATTTCGCACGGAGACGGCAACTACTTCTACGGTTGCCGCGCCTGGGACAACAGCGACGACGGCTGGGACGGCTTCATCAAGACCGACGGCGGCTTCCCCGACGACATCACCACCACCTTCGAATATTGCTGGGCCTTCCACAACGGATTCCTGGAGAACGGCCAGGCCAGCAGCGGCAACGGCAACGGCTTCAAGCTGGGCAGTGAATACGGCCGCAACAATGTGGTGCTGAACCGGTGCCTGGCATACGAAAACCTCAACAAAGACTTCGACCAGAACCACAACCGCGGTTCGATGATCCTCAACAACTGCAGCGGCTATTCGGCCAAGAGCAGTTCCAAGGGCAATTACACCTATCGTTTCTACGAGGCCGTGGCCGCCAGTCACGAGATCCGTCTCACCAACTGCGTGGCCATCAGCGACGGCAATCCCGATATGAAGAAATCGGCCTATGGCGTCTGGCAGGTCAACGGCACCTTTGTCACCTCGGATATGAACTGCCTGCCCGCTGATTTCCGCAGCATCGATTGGCAGGAGACCCTCTCCGACCGCGCCGCCGACGGCAGCCTGCCTGAGGTGGCCTTCATGTTCCCCACGGAAGGCAATACCCGCCTCATCGACAAGGGGACGCCCGTGAGCCCCTACGAGGGCGAGAGCCCGGTGGCAGTCGGCATCACTTACGCAGGTGAGGCCCCCGACCTGGGATGCTTCGAGACCGGTACGGCAGTGGGCATCCGCATGGAACGTGTCCTGGAGGATGGCTCTTGTCGCCTCGGACTGTGGCAGTCGGCCGGTGGCCGGGTGCTG
Source organism: Bacteroidales bacterium (assembly GCA_017958305.1). Lineage (GTDB taxonomy): Bacteria > Bacteroidota > Bacteroidia > Bacteroidales > UBA1402 > UBA1757. Next base: position 1,393 of record JAGDCW010000102.1, read on the forward strand.
GTATCCGTATCCGGTGCTGCTGCCCGGGAAGCCTTCACGCTCACTCTGACCGATGTCTCGGGCCGCCTGCTGGGCCGTCACCGTTTCCACGGCTCGACCACCAGCATCGGCCTGCCCAGTTACGAAGGCTTGGTCGTGGTCCGTGTCCAGGGAACCGGCATGGACGAAGCCCGGAAAATCATGCTTAGATAGCGCGGATGAAATACATCGAGATACAGGGAGCCAGGGTCAACAACCTGAAAAACGTCAGCGTCAGGATACCGTTGAACTCGTTCACGGTCATCACCGGCCTGTCGGGTTCGGGCAAATCCTCCTTGGCTTTCGACACCCTCTATGCCGAAGGGCAGCGCCGCTATGTGGAAAGCCTCTCGGCCTATGCCCGGCAGTTCCTGGGCAAGATGAACAAGCCCGAGGTGGATTTCATCCGCAACATCCCGCCCACCATTGCCATCGAGCAGAAGGTCATCAACCGCAACGCCCGTTCCACGGTGGGCACCTCGACCGAGATCTACGATTACCTCCGGCTGCTGTTCGCCCGGGTGGGCCGCACCTATTCGCCCATATCGGGCGAAGAAGTCAAGCGGCATACCGTCGAGGATGTGATCCATTATGTCGAGTCCTTTCCCGAGGGCACCCGTTTTGTGGTGATGTGCCCTGTGGAGATCAATGCCCCCGCGCAGCTGCAGGAACTCATGCAGCAGGGCTTCAGCCGCCTGGATGCCGACGGGGAGATGCTCCGTCTCGACGACCTTTTGCAGCAGCCCGAGCCCCTGGCCGCCCTGGAAGGACATAGCGTCTGCCTGGTCATCGACCGGCTGGCGGTGCAGGACGACCGCCTGACCCGCTCGCGCTTGTACGATTCCATCGAAACGGCCTTCTACGAAGGCAAGCACAGCTGCATGATACGCATGTACGCTTCCCAGGGGGAGGAGCTGCGCCAGTTCTCCGACCGCTTCGAAGCCGACGGCATGGTGTTCGAGGAGCCCAGCGATTTGATGTTCAGCTTCAATTCGCCCATCGGGGCCTGCCCCAAATGCGAGGGCTTCGGCCGGGTGATCGGCCTGGACGAAGACCTGGTCGTACCCGACAAGTCGCGTTCCATCTACGACGACGCCATCGCCCCTTGGCGCGGCCCGATCCTGGGGGAATGGAAACGCTACCTGATCTCGGCCGGCGAAAAATCGGGCGTGCCCGTCTTCAAGCCCTGGTACCAGTTCACCGAGGAGGAACGCCGGCTGGTCTGGGAGGGCAACGAGCATTTTTATGGCCTGAACGAATTCTTCCGCCAACTGGAGGAAAAACAATACAAGATACAGAACCGGGTGATGCTGGCCCGCTACCGGGGCAAGACCGTTTGCCCGCTCTGCCACGGCACCCGCCTCAAGCAGGCGGCTTCCTATGTCAAAGTAGGGGGACGCACCCTGCCGGAACTCATCGAAATGTCTGTGAGCCAGCTTGTCGTGTTTTTCGACAGCATGTCGCTCAACGAGACCGAGGCCGCCGTGGCCGAACGCCTGCTCACCGAAATCCGCCACCGGCTCCACCTGCTGATGGATGTCGGCTTGGGCTACCTCACGCTGAACCGCCTGTCCAACTCCCTGTCGGGCGGCGAGAGCCAGCGCATCAACCTGGTCACTTCGCTGGGCAGCAGCCTGGTGGGCTCGCTCTATGTGCTGGACGAACCCAGTATCGGCCTGCACAGCCGCGACACAGACCGGCTCATCGCCGTCCTGCGCGAACTCCAGTCGCTGGGCAACACGGTGGTCGTGGTCGAGCACGACGAGGAAATGATCCGCCAGGCCGACTACATCGTCGATATGGGCCCCGAAGCCGGCCGGCTGGGTGGGGAAGTGGTCTGGCAGGGTCCGGCCAGGCAATTGCCCAAAGTCGCTCAATCTCTCGAGAAGCACAGCTACACGATCGATTACCTGACCGGTCGCGAACAGATTCCCCTGCCTGCCTTCCGCCGGCCGTGGCAAAACTACATCGAAGTGGTTTCGGCCTGCCAGCACAATCTCAAGGAAGTCACCGTGAAGTTCCCCTTGAATGTGCTCACCGTGGTGACGGGCGTGAGCGGTTCGGGCAAATCCTCCCTGGTGAGGGACGTGTTCTACCTGGGACTCAAGAAAAAGATAAGCGAGACAGCCGAGCGGCCGGGCATTTTCCGCGAACTGCGCGGCGATTTGCACCTGGTCAACGACATCGAATTTGTCGATCAGAACCCCATCGGCCGTTCCTCGCGTTCCAACCCCGTGACCTACCTGAAGGCCTACGACGAAATCCGCAAACTCTTTGCCGACCAGCCCCTGGCCAAGCAACTCGGCATACCGGCCGCCTATTTCTCCTTCAACCAGGAGGGCGGCAGGTGCGAGAACTGCCAGGGCGAGGGCGTCGAGCACGTCGATATGCAGTTCATGGCCGACATCGTCATTGTCTGCGAGCACTGCCACGGCAAGCGCTTCCAGCCCGAGGTGCTCGAGGTGACCTACCGGGGCAGGAACATCTACGATGTGCTCGAGATGACTGTGAACCAGGCCATCGAGTTCTTCGGCGAGGATCCCGGCCCCACGGAACGCAAGATCATCAAGCGGCTCAGGCCCCTGCAAGCGGTGGGTTTGGGCTACGTCAAGCTGGGACAGTCGTCCTCGTCGCTGTCGGGCGGCGAGAGCCAGCGCGTCAAGCTGGCCTGCTTCCTGGCCCAGGAACAACCCAAGCCTTCCATCTTCATTTTTGACGAACCCACCACCGGCCTGCACTTCCACGACATCCAGGTGCTGCTCAAGGCCCTGGGCGACCTGATTGCCTGCGGCCACACGGTCATTGTCATCGAGCACAACCTGGAAGTGATCAAATGTGCCGACCACATCATCGAACTGGGCCCCGAGGGCGGCGACGCCGGCGGCCGTCTGCTCTTCAGCGGCCGGCCCGAGCAACTGCTCTCCTGCCCGGAAAGCCATACTGCCACCTTTTTAAAAAATAAACTATGATACTACAAGTCGAAACAATGGTTCCCGACTCTGTCGAAGTCGTGGAGAAACTGAAATCGGGCGTGTCGGAAACCACCGACAAGGTCCAGTCGTTCTGGGACGGTGTCCGTGAGTTCTATGTGAACGTCGTCATGACCAATGTGCCCAAGATCATCCTGATGATTGTCCTGCTGTGGCTGGGCTGGTATTTGGTGAACCGTCTGACGGATTTCATCAAGAAACTGATGATCAAGCGCGATACGGACGTGTCGCTGCGCAATTTCCTGGGCTCCCTGATCAATATCCTGCTCAAAGTGGTCCTGGTGATGACTATCATGAGCATGGTCGGTGTACAAATCGCCTCCTTCGTCGCTTTGCTGGGTTCTGTCGGCCTGGCCATCGGTATGGCTTTGCAGGGCACCTTGCAGAACTTCGCCGGCGGTGTGATCATCCTGCTGCTCAAACCCTTCAAGGTGGGTGATTTCATCGAACAGGGCTCCTTCAGCGGCACGGTCAACAACATCCAGATCTTCAACACCTATCTGACCACTCCCGACAACAAGGTGATCATCATCCCCAACTCGCAGCTGGCCACCAATTCGCTGATCAACTACACGCGCAGCGACTGCCGCCGTCTGGACATCCCCGTGGGCATCCCCTACGGAGAATCGGTCGAGAAGGTACGTGGCGAACTGCTGGCCCTGGCCGCTGCCTGCCCCCTCGTGCTCGGCGAACCGGAACAGCCGGTGGTACATGTGGCCGACCTGGGCGACGGCTACCTCAAGCTCACCCTGCGTTTCTGGGTCAAGACGGGCGACTACTGGTCGGCTCTTTTCCAGATGAACCAGTCTGTCTATGACAAGATGGTTTCCGCCGGGTACACGATCCCGGCCCCGAAGATCGACGTCCACGTCTCGAACAAATAACCATCTTCGAGTCTTCAAAACACCGAGCCCCGCTACCAATCGGCAGCGGGGCTCGCATTTTTCTGCACTGTCGGTGGCAATTGCCTCCGGGGCAGTTTACTGTTTCAGACGGACATCCAGCTTGTCGCCTTTGCTCTTGAGGGTCTGGGGCTTGTAGTTAAGCGCGGAGAATCTCAGGCGGGCGCCCTTGGGGACGGTCAGCGAATAGGCACCGTTGGCATCGGTCATGGTGTGGAAATCGCTGTAGCCTTCGGCATAGATGTTGACATCCTTGATGGGCTCACCCTCGGTATTGAGGACTACGCCACTGATTTCCACTTTGTCCATGGCATCGACGGCGGCCTGGAATACCTCGGCCGAACGGTCGTTGATGGCGCTGTGTTTCATTTTCTTGGTGCCACTCAGCGGGATATGCAGGCCCAGGTGGATGCTGGTGGTCAGCGGGTCGAGGGGCATGTAGTCCGGACTGATGTGGAGCAGGGTTCTTTCCCAGGCGATGTACAGGGTGTTGAACAGCGAGAGGGAAACGCCCAGACCCTTGGCATAGTCGGAGTAGAAAGTATAGCTGGCTGACAGCTGCAACAGGTCGATGGGACGCAGGTTGGCCACGACCATCATTTCCGAGTACTTGTCGAAGCGGGTGAAATCGGTGGTGTAGAGCAGGCCGGCACTGATGCGGTTTTTCCAGGTGCTGTATTCGGCACCGATCACGGTGCTGGCATTCAGGCGGTGGAACTCGCTGGGCAGGGTGCCGTCTTCGCGGAACTGGATGATTTCCTTCATGTCTTCGGCCAGTTCTTCAAACTGCTTCTCGGAGTCTTCGCCGGCGCTGCTGTTGTCGTCGCCGATGTTCAGGTCGTTGATGCCGGAGAACTTCACTTCACCGGCCGACTTCATGACCAGCATGTTGTTCCATTTGATACCGCCCAGGTCGGTCACGGCGGCCGAGATGGTCAGGTCCTTGATGGGCGAGTAGGCCACACCCAGGTCGATGCCGTAACCCATGCTGATGGCGTCCTTGATCTTGCTCAGCGCAGGGCTGGCACCATTTACGTAGCCGTTGGGGCCGGGTTCGGTGTATTGGAAATTGACAGGCGCGTTGGTCGAGAGGCTGGCCTTGGTGTTGAAAGTCCACTGCTCGGGGGTCATTTCGACATACATCTGGTCGATGCCGCCGGTGATGGAGCTCAAACCGAGCAGGCCCTTCAAACGCAGACCCACGCTCAGGTTGTCGAGCAGGTCGATCGAATAGCCGATGCCGGTTTCCAGATAGCCTTCGCCGTAGAACTTCAGGTCGCGGATGTCATAGGTGGTGCGGGTGCCGTTGTCCATACCTTTCTTCAACATTGCGAAGAAGGATTTTGGAATGTTGAAGCCGCCGCCCCCTTTGATGTCCATGTTGAACGACAGGTAGCCGTGCTTGGTGTTGGCGCCGAAGCCCAGCAGGGCGAAGCGGCCGTTCATCTCGAGAAAGTTGTTTTCGGCCAGGCCGTCCAGGAACTGGTCGGCAGAGACGTCGGGATGCAGGAAAGTGAGCAACTGGTCGTTCTCTTCATCGGGGAAGAGGAACTTGGTAATGCCCAGATTGGAACTGGTACCCAGGTCGATGCCGCCCAGAACAGGCAGGTCGAGATAGGCTCTGCCCGAGTTCAAGGCAGGGTTCATCAACTGCTTGGTGGTCGAGTTCTTCATGAAATAACTGGACTTGTTGTACTGGGCCGGCAGGGCCAGGCAAGTCATGAAACTCAAGCCAAGGATCAAAGCTTTATAGAATGAAGTTTTCATAATG